>JAQXTC010000077.1 GCA_029219285.1 Clostridiaceae bacterium | reverse complement strand
GTGGAGGTAGAAATGGAAGTTCGAGATAAACAGAAGATGCAGAGTACAACTGTAGATTTATTAAATAGGGAAAGCGTAAACGATGAGTTATTTGATACTAGCAGACTACTTGAAGATGTGCTTGAAAGAGATAATATGCTTGAAGCAATGCATAGAGTAATTAGAAATAAAGGTAGTCATGGAATTGATGGCATGAAGACCGATGAACTTCGTGAGCATGTTAAAAGGACATGGACAACAGTTAAATCTAAACTGCTAGAAGGAAAATATAATCCATCTCCAGTAAGGAGAGTTGAAATTCCAAAACTAGATGGTGGAATAAGAATGCTAGGAATACCAACAGTACAAGATAGAATGATTCAACAGGCAATTGCATAGGTACTCAGTAAGATATACGAGCCTACTTTCTCAGAAAGTAGTTTCGGCTTTAGACCTAATAGAAGTGCAAAAGATGCTATTAAACAATCAGAAATTCATATAAATCAAGGCTATAAGTTTGTTGTTGATATGGATTTAGAAAAGTTCTTCGATAAAGTTAACCACGACATTTTGATGGGAAAGCTTGAAAAGAAAATAAAGGACAAACGACTGTTAAAACTTATAAGAAAATATCTAGAAAGTGGAGTCCTAATAAATGGAATTAAAGTATCAAGCGAAGAAGGAACACCACAAGGTGGACCACTTAGTCCATTATTAGCAAACATAATGTTAGACGATATCGACAAGGAACTTGAGAAAAGAGGACATAAATTTTGTAGATATGCTGATGATTGCAATATATATGTGAAGAGTAAAAGAGCAGGACTTAGAGTAATGAATTCCATAACAAGAATTATCGAAGGTGAACTGAAATTGAAAGTTAACAGAGATAAAAGTGCAGTTGATATTGTAAGCAAAAGAAAATTTCTAGGATTCTCGTTTTATTATGCTAAAGATGGAGTCAAAATAAGAATACACGACAAATCTATAATGAGATTCAAAGACAAGGTAAGATTCATAACTAATAGGAATAGAGAGATATCTATGGATGAAAGATTACTAAAATTAAATGATTCTATCAAAGGGTGGATAAATTACTTTGAAATAGCTAACGCAAAGCGAAAGCTAGTGGAACTAGACAAATGGATTAGGAGAAGATTACGGGCATGTATATGGAAACAATGGAAGAGAGTAAAAATAAGATTTAGAAATCTTATAAAACTTGGAGTTCCAAAATATAAAGCATATGAATATGCCAATACAAGAAAAGGCTACTGGAGAATATCCGGTAGCCCAATTCTAGAAACTACATTAAACAATAAATACTTTAAAAGTATCGGTTTAATGAGTTTATCTAATATTTATCAAGTAATACATTAATTCTAATGAACCGCCGTATACCGGACGGTACGTACGGTGGTGTGAGAGGTCGGTAATCAAAATAATTGATTACCTCCTACTCGATTGTATTAATGTATCAAAAATTTATTTAATTATTAATAATAATTAAATAAAACAATAAAAAATCAAATAATTAATGAAATATATCAAAATTTGAATTATAATGTAATCAAAAGGTTATAAATAGAAATATATAAACAAAAGATGAAAAATAGGAGGAATTTGGGTGGGAATAATTATTTTTTACTATTTACGTTGTATTTTAGAAATTTTACTAATGTGTTTTTCTATATTTTCAGTTAGTAAAACTAAGCTAGATAGAAGAAAATTTGCAAAAGCATTTTTATTTTTATTTTGTTCTATGTTGATTATAGCTAAGTTACCAATAGAACAGAGTGTACAATGTATTCTTAATATTATTTTATTGTTTATTGGAAATTATACCATATTTAAATTCGATATAATATGTAGCATTAAATATTCAGTTATTGTAATTGCGATTATAATGCTTTCAGAAGCAGTAGGTATGGGAATAATCTTCCTTATAGCAAGAGATGTATTTGAAATAGCAGTATCATCATCAATTGAAGTAGCATCATTTTATACATCACCAGTATTAATAATATATATAATTGTTGTTTTTGGATATTATTTCATGGCTAAAAAGAAGGGACAATTAAGTAGCTAGCATTATTAGAAAGGTACTACTATGAAGGATATAGAAGGGGATAGAAAAAGTAAAATTAATGAATTAATGTATGCAGTAAAAATAATATCTATGATATTAACTGCAATTATTGTATGGAGAAGTGTATCCTATGAAGAAATTTTTGAAGATAATAAGATAATGAATGTTGACTTATATTATAATTATCTGGTTATAATTATAATTCTGGTGATATTTACCGGTATGTATTTCTTATGGAGTTTTAGTATTAAAAAGAAAGTAAAAAAGCAAAGGATATTTAAATGCATTGAAGCTGGAATATTTTTGGCTATTTTTACTATAGTTATCTTAATGAGTGGAGGAAGTAAGAGTCCTTATAAATATACATATTTGTTCATTATAATACCATCAGTTATTGAATGGGGAATGAAAGATGGTTTTATTATTTCAATTGTTTCAATGTCAATAATAATAGGGATAGATATTTATTTTGTGAATGGTGTAGAAGTAAATACTTTTGTTGAAGATGATTTAGTATTGTCAGGTATATTTTTTTTAACATCCTGGACATTAGGTTTTTATATAAACTTGGAAAAAAAACATATCAAAGAGTTACAAGAATCAGCGAATAATGATGGATTAACAGGCTTAACTAATCATGCGCATTTTTGTAAACTTCTAGATTGTGAGATTGAAAGAGCAAAAGATACTAAGGAAAATGTGGCATTAATATTTATGGATTTAGATTATTTTAAAATTTATAATGATGTTAATGGGCATTTAAAAGGTGATTATTTATTATGTGAATTAGCAGTTCTTATTAAGAAGTGTATTAGAGAGAGAGATATTCCAGCGCGTTATGGTGGAGAGGAGTTTGTAGTGTTATTACCAAACACCAAAGAAGAGGAAGCTGTATTCATTGCAGAAAATATAAGAAGAAAAGTAGAAGAAACATATTTTTTTAATGAAGAACAACAACCCGGAGGTAAAGTTACTTCTTCTATTGGAGTATCGGTTTACCCAGATAAAGCAAAAGATGGACAAGAACTCATAAAAACAGCAGATGAAGCACTCTATAAAGTGAAAAATAACATGAAAAATAAAGTTTTAGTTTATGAAAAATAAAACATAGAATGTGGAAGGAAGCGAGTTAAAATGAAAATCATAGCATATGATGTAAGAACAGATGAAAAAAAGGATTTTGAGGATATTTCTAAAAAGTTAAATGTTGAAATAAAATGTATAAATGAAAGTTTAACTCATGAAACAATTGAATTTGCAAAAGAGTATGATGGTATTACAATTTTAGGACATAGCATTGTAGATAAATTCATTTTACATAAGATAAAGGAATACAATATTAAATGTTTATCAACTAGAACTATTGGGGTAAATAATATGGATACAGATTATGCTAAAGAGCTAGGAGTGAAACTAACTCATTCAAATTATGCACCTAATGGAGTTTCAGAATATACATTAATGTTAATGCTGATGAGTATTAGACATTATAAACAAGCTATGTTTAGGGGGAATGTTAATGATTATTCATTAACTGGACTTCAAGGAAAAGAAATGAAAGATCTTACAGTTGGGATAATAGGTACTGGTAAGATTGGCTGTCAGGTAATAGAGAATTTAAAGGGATTTGGCTCAAGAGTTTTGGCTTATGATATTTATGAAAATGATAAAGTAAAGGAAACAGCTGAATATGTTGATTTAGATACTTTATATAAAGAAAGTGATATAATATCATTACATATGCCTCTTTTAGATAGTACATATCATATTATTAATAAAGATTCTATAGATAAGATGAAAAAAGGTGTAGTTATTATTAATTGTGCTAGAGGGGAACTTATGGATATTGATGATGTAATAAAAGGAATTGAAGATAAAAAGATAGGGGCATTAGGATTAGATGTAATTGAAAATGAAGAAGGAATATATCATCATGATAGGAGAACAGATATTATATCGAATAAGAATATGGCATATCTTAGACAATTTCCTAATGTGACAATGACTCAACATATGGCATTTTATACAGATGCAGCAGTTAGAAGTATGGTTTATGATGGAGTTACTAGCTTAGTTGATATTTTAACTAAAGGAAAAAGCAACTTAGAAGTATAAAGAAATAATTGAATTTTAAATTATGATAAATCCTTGAGGAGCAAGTAATATGGTTCTTCAAGGATTATTTTTATTAAATTAGAATAGATAAATTTAAATATTATTTTATTACAGAAGATTGAATATGTGTTAGAATTATACATGTAGATAAAATTAGAAAAGTTACAATAATTCTTAAAAATTAATAGGAATATGAGGTGAATTAAATGGCAGATCAAAGATTAAGTAAACTAGCTAAATTATTAGTAAATTATTCAACTAATATAAAAAAGGGAGATAAAGTTTTTATATCTTGTGATGAAATAGCTGCACCATGGCTTGTAGAAGTAGCTAAGGAAGCAGCTAAAGCTGGAGCAGTTATTGACTATACTTTAACTTGTCAAGATGCCCAAAATGTAATATTAAAATATTCAAATGAAGAACAGTTAAAGACACCAACACTAATGTTTGAAGGGGTTTTAAAGGATGCTGATGTATGGCTTAGTGCATGGGGAGCTAGAAATACAAAAGTTAATGCCAATATTCCAGCAGTAAAATTAAAAGCTTCAAAGCAAGGGGAAAAAAACTGGAGAAAGTATTATTCAAAAAGAGTTGGTGATGGAAGCTTAAGATGGTGTGGTACTCAATTTCCAACTCATTCAGATGCGCAAGAAGCCAATATGAGTCTTGAAGAATATGAAGACTTTGTCTATGGAGCAGGACTTATTGATAAAGATGATCCTGTAGCAGAATGGAAAAAAATAAGTGCACAACAGGAAAGATGGGTAAAATATTTAAATAAAAAAAGTGAGATTCATATTGTTTCAGAAAATACAGATATAACAGCATCTGTAAAGGGTAGAAAGTGGATTAATTGTGATGGTAAAGAAAACTTTCCGGATGGAGAAATATTCACTTCACCAGTTGAGGATAGTGTTAATGGGCATATAAGATTTTCATTTCCAGGAATTTATGCAGGAAAAGAAATTGAAGGAATAGAAGTTACAGTTGAAAATGGTAGAGTTATTAAGGCTACAGCTGAAAAAGGTCAGGATCTTTTAGATGCTTTACTTGAAACTGATGAAGGTGTAAAAACATTTGGTGAACTAGCTATAGGAACAAACTACGGAATTAAAAAGTTTACAAAGAATATGCTTTTTGATGAAAAGATAGGTGGAACAGTTCATATGGCTCTTGGAGATTCATTTCCTGAAGCAGGTGGTAAAAATAGATCATCAGTTCATTGGGATATGCTTTGTGATATGAGAAATGGTGGTAAGATTTATGCTGATGGTGAATTATTCTATGAAAATGGAAAATTTATTGATGAGGTACTAAAATAAAATCTTGTGAAAAATTTTTGGCTATAATTAAGTGAACTTCACTTAATTATAGCCTTATTATTTTAAAAGTGAGGATCTATTTCATTCCTAACTATTCTTTTTATATCTTTAAGTCTAAGGTGAGTCTTTTCCATAATACTGTCATAGCTGTCTCCTGCTATAAGCATTTTCTTTGCTCTTTCTAAAGTTGCTTTATCTTTACTTGGATCCATAAAAATATCCCTCCTAACATTTATTTAAATTTAGTTTGTGAGAAAAGTATAATGAATATACTAAGAATGGTTTGAATATTATTCCATTTTAAGAGTATAATGTGTTTATAAAAACCGTAATCAGAATTGGAGATTGTGTTATGAAAAAAGAACTAAATATACAAGAAATAAAAAATGGTTATTATTATGATAAAGAAAATAAACAATATGTGTGTAACTTTTGTGGAAGGTGTTTTGAAGATGGAGAAATATTCTCTATAGAAAATAGATTTTTTGAAAATTATAAAGCAATAGAAATGCACATAAAGAAAGAGCACGGAAAAGTCTTGAATTCATTATTAGATGAAGACAAGAAGTATACTGGTA
>JAQXTC010000076.1 GCA_029219285.1 Clostridiaceae bacterium | reverse complement strand
TTAAAGGTTGGTATGGTTACTGATTCAGGTACAATTGATGATAAGTCATTCAACCAAAGTTCATGGGAAGGTATTGAAAAGGCTAAGAAAGACTTAGGAATTGAAGATAAGTACTTAAAGCCAGATGGTATGACTAAGTCTGATTACACAGCTAAAATTAAGGATTTAATTGATGGTGGATTTGATTTCGTAGTTGCACCAGGATTTAATTTCTCAGCTGCTATATACGAATCTCAAGAAAAATATCCAGATGCTAAATTCGTAATTATTGATGCATTACCACAAAATGAAGCTGAAGAATCAAAGGTAGCTAATAATACAATAGCCGTATTATTTAAAGAAGAACAATCAGGATTCATTGCTGGTGTAGCAGCAGCAACTCAATTGAAGGACGGGGATGTAGGATTTATCGGGGGAGCTCCAAATCCAGCTGTTCAAAGATACAATTGGGGATTCCAACAAGGATTAAAGTATGCTAACGAAAATTACAAAACAAATGTTACAATAAAAGCAGAAAACTGTGTATACCAAGGAACATTTAATAGTGCTGATGCTGGTCAACAATTAGCAGCTGCTATGTATGACAGAGGAGTTAAAGCAGTATTTGCTGCAGCTGGTGGTACAGGTACAGGTGTTATCAATGAAGCTAAGGCAAGAAGAAAAAACAATCAAGATGTTTGGGCAATCGGTGTTGATACTGATCAATTCGAACAAGGAAAATATGATGGAGATAAGTCAGCAATATTAACTTCAGCAATGAAGAAATTAGATACAGTTACTTACTCATTAATAAAAGATATGAAAGATGGTAAATTTGAAGGTGGTAAAACATTAACATTCGATGCAACAACTGATAGTGTTGGTTTACCTGAAAAGAATCCTAACTTAAGTGACGATGCACAAGCAAAAGTTAAAGAAGTTAGTGAAAAGTTAAAGGATGGTTCAATAAAGGTTTCTGATCAAAAGGGCGACTTATTAGACTAATTATAATATGGAAGAATTCATGAAAAAAAGGCGGTTCTTCCGCCTTTTTTTATATAATCGTTTGGGGATTAATATAACTTATTAATTGGAGGAATATGATGGAATATGTTGTTGAAATGTTGAATATTCGAAAAGAATTTCCTGGCATAGTTGCAAATGATAATATAACATTGCGATTAAAAAAAGGTCAAATTCATGCTTTATTAGGTGAAAATGGAGCAGGAAAATCTACTCTTATGAGTGTTCTTTTTGGAATGTATCAACCAGAAGGCGGAAAAATTAAGGTTAGAGGCAAAGAGGTAAAAATCAGCAACCCCAATGTAGCTAATGATTTAGGAATTGGAATGGTTCATCAACACTTTAAACTTGTTGAGAACTTTACAGTAACTGAAAACATTATGTTGGGAAAAGAAACTAAAAAGTTTGGAATATTTCTAGATAAGAAGAATGCTGCTAAAAAAATAGAAGAGCTATCAAAACAATATGGATTAAATGTAGACCCTTACGCGAAAATTGAAGATATCAGTGTTGGTATGCAGCAAAGAGTTGAAATATTAAAAATGCTTTATAGGGATGCTGAAGTTTTAATATTTGATGAACCTACAGCTGTATTAACTCCTCAAGAAATTGAAGAATTAATTGAAATATGGAAAAACCTTGTTAAGGAAGGGAAATCTATTATCATAATTACTCACAAGCTAAAAGAAATAAAAGCAGCAGCTGATGAGTGTACAGTTATTAGAAGAGGAAAATACGTAGGAACTATTAATGTTAAAGAAACATCTGAAGAAGAAATGGCTAAAATGATGGTTGGTCGTGAAGTAACTTTCAAGGTAGAAAAGAAAGAAGCAGAAATTGGCGAGACTATTTTAGAAGTTAAGAATCTTAATGTAAAAAACAACAAAAAAGTTTTAGGAGTTAAAGATTTATCTCTTGAAGTTAAGAGAGGAGAAATACTAGGTATTGCTGGTGTCGAAGGTAATGGACAAAGTGAATTTGTTGAAGCTTTAGTTGGACTTAGACCAGTTGAATCAGGTAATATAGTATTCAAAAACAAAGATATAACAAATGAAAGTGTTAGAGAAAGAATTAAGGATGGAATTGCCCATATTCCTGAGGATCGTCAAAAGAGAGGTCTAGTTCTTGATTACTCAATTGAAGATAATATGGTTTTACAATTGTATAATAAAGAACCATTTGCCAATAAATATGGAATATTAAATAGAGAAGCCATTAGAAAATATTCTGATAAGATAATTGAAGAATTTGATGTGCGTTCAGGTGAAGGTTCGGTTTCAATAGCGAGAACATTATCTGGTGGTAATCAACAAAAAGCTATAATAGGAAGAGAAGTAAGTCTAAATCCAGAATTACTAGTAGCAGTACAACCAACACGTGGGCTTGATGTAGGATCAATTGAATATATTCATAAAAGATTAGTTGCAGAAAGAGATAAGGGAAAAGCTGTTATTTTAGTTTCTCTTGAACTTGATGAAATATTAAATGTTTCTGATAGAATTGCAGTTGTTAACAATGGTGAATTAATCGGTATAGTTAACTCTAAAGATACTGATGAAAATGAACTTGGTTTAATGATGGCTGGAGTTAAGAAGGGGGAAAGTACGTATGAAAAGTAACAATGCTTTAAAATCAATTTTGGCTATAGTTTTTGGAGTGATATTTGCAGCAATATTAATGTTTGCAATTGGAAATGATCCATTTCAAGGATATTTGTTCCTTTTTAAAGGTGGCTTAATGTCCGTTGAAAGAATTGCCAATACAATTTCTACAGCAGTACCTTTAATTTTAACAGGGTTATCAGTTGGTTTTGCTTTTAGAACAGGACTATTTAATATAGGTGCTCCAGGACAAATGCTAGTAGGTGGAATGGCATCGACTGCTGTTGCCTTAACTTGTGCAAATTATATTCCAAGACCTTTATTATTAATAGTATTAATATTAGTAGGTTTTATTGGTGGAGCAATTTGGGCTGGTATCGTAGGATTTTTAAAGGCTAAATTCAACGTTAATGAAGTTGTTGGCTCTATCATGTTAAACTGGATTGCTTATTGGGCAGTATTCTATATCATACCAGAATACTTCAAAGCAGAAGGTGTAGAAACTCAATCAAGACAAATTTCTGAGGCTGCTTCTTTAAGAGCAAGTTGGATTACAGATTTATTTCAAGGTTCATTTTTAAACTATGGTCTTATAATAGCAATAATTGCAGTTATAGTAATTTGGTTTATTATTTCGAAAACAACATTAGGATATGAATTAAAGGCAGTTGGTTTTAATAAGGATGCAGCTGAATTTGCTGGTATATCTGTAAATAGAAATATTGTTATTTCAATGATGATTTCTGGTGCACTTGCTGGACTTGCTGGGGTAACACAATATTTAGGAAATGGTAACTGTATGCAAACTGGATTAATGCCACAACAAGGTTTTGATGGTATGGCAGTTGCTTTACTGGCAAATAACTCTCCAATTGGAATATTATTTGCCGCATTATTCTTTGGATTCTTATATGCAGGTAAAGGATTCATGACAACAATGGCAGGAATTCCACCTGAAATAGCTGATACAATAATTGCAATAATTATTTACTTCGCAGCAACAAGTATGATTATTGATAAGTTTATCTATAAACACAAAATGAAAAAGAAAATGAAGATTGAAGTATCAAATGGTTCATCTGAAGTAAAGGAGGAAAAATAATATGTATGATATTTTGAAACAAGTATTTCCTTATGCAATAGCTTATACTGTTCCTCTTTTATTAACAGCCCTTGGAGCTTTATACTGTGAAAGAAGTGGTATAGTAAACGTAGGACTTGAAGGTTTAATGGTTTGTGGTTCCTTTGTAAGTGCATTTGTAATCAAAACTTTACAAGACAGTGGAAATGAAAATGCTCTTTGGATTGGGCTTATAGTAGCTGTAATTGCTGGAATAATATTTTCTTTGCTACATGCATTTGCCAGTGTTTCATTAAATGCCAATCAGGTTATTAGTGGTACTGCCATTAATATGATTGCAGCAGCTGTTACAGTATTCTTAGCTAGAAAGATAACTGGTAGTGGTAATATTGGTATATCTTTAGGTTTTGTACCACAAGACATTCCAGTTTTATCTGATATCCCAGTTATTGGACCATTATTCTTTAATAGAGTATATCCAACTACAATTGTAGCAGTAATTATTTTAATAGTAAGCGTCATAATATTAAACAAGACAAGCTTTGGATTAAGACTTAAATCTTGTGGTGAACATCCACAAGCTTCAGATTCAGTAGGTATAAATGTTTATAGAATGAGATATATAGGTGTTATGATTTCTGGAGCATTAGCATCACTTTCAGGTGCAGTGATAATTGTAACTTATGGTGGTGAATTTAATGGTAGTGTTTCAGGACTTGGATTCTTAGCATTGGCTGCATTAATATTTGGTCAATGGAAGCCACTTGGAGTTTTAGCATCAACATTCTTCTTTGGTTTTGCTATGACTCTTGCCAATGTATCCCAAGCAATACCAGAATTATCATCAATACCAACTGTATATTTAAAAATCTTCCCTTATATAGCTACTTTAATTGCTTTAATTCTTTCATCTAAGAAGAGTAGAGCACCTAAAGCAGAAGGGGAACCTTTCGAAGTTGGCGCAAGATAATAATTAATTAAAAAAGGTTATATAATTCATTTGAATTATATAACCTTTTTATTATTGCAAATTATATTCTCTACCAATAACAATTGATTT
>JAQXTC010000075.1 GCA_029219285.1 Clostridiaceae bacterium | reverse complement strand
AATACAAGTTTCACTACCCTTTGAAATTGCTTTTATAACAGTATCTTCATACCAGTCTTTCTTTCCATCAGATGCAAAAGCTTTCTTCAAAGCAGCAGTACCTTCACTTTCATGTTTCTTTATTTCATTTATTATTCCATCACATGTGCTCTTAGTTTGCCCTATAAGCTTATTACTTGCTTCACTTGTAACTTTAACTGAATTGTCAGCCATCTGTGCAACAGAAAAATTTAATTGTGAGAATTTTTGAGCAGTATCTTCACAACTTTTTTGGAGTTCAGGACTTACTTTATTACTCCAATCTTTATACTTCAAACCTAATTTCTCCATTTCCTCTTTTGACTTTACAACAGAGCCATTTAAAACATTAAAGCCCTTTTGTAATAAAGGCAATTGTTCACTGGTAGTTGATACACTTTGATTTAAATATGCAGTATGTTCGCTTGCTGCATACATTGCTCCACCTACTGCTGCAACTGCTGCAATAGCTGGTACTGAAACAGGAACTATTTTTGACAAGCCACCAACTAATCCTGTTACACCGCTTGCACTTGTAGCACCTTTTGCTATTGTCGCTGCTGGTCCTAATCCTTTTATAACTTTAGCCAGGCTAGATATAAAACCTACAGCTTTACCTGAAATGGATAATACAGGCCCAAGTGCTGCCGTAAATAATACCATTTTAGCAATACTTTGTTGTTGTTCTTCTGTTAAACTTTTAAACCAATCCGCTGCATTTTCAATATGATCTGCAAGTTTTTCTATCATTGGTATAAGACTTTCGCCTAATGCTATACCAGAGTTTTTAACTTTATTCCATGCACCAGCTAATTTTTCAGCAGGAGTTGCATCCATTTTTTCAAATGCTGTTTCACATGCTCCAGCACTATTAGCCATTTGATTCAAGATTTCATTATATTCAGCCCCTGAGTTTTTGGCCAATACTAAAGCAGCTCTTCCACCTTCAGCAGTGCTAAACATATCACTTAAAGATTTATGATTTTTCTTAGCATAATCATTAAGCATGTTTAATACATCAGTCATGCTCTTACCACTTGATATTAATTCTTTAAAACTTTTGCCACTTATCTTTCTTAAAGTCTTATCAGTTTCTGTACCTGTCTTGCCTAAATCATTAAGCATACTGTTAAAATAAGTTGTTGCCTCAGCTGTATCAATACCATTCTTAGTTAAATCAGCCATAGCAGTACACACATTATCTATATTTAGTCCTAAACTGTTTGCAGTAGGTATGACTTTACCCATACTAGAAGCAAGCTCATTAACTGTTGTTTTACCTAAGTTCTGTGTAGTTATCAACTTATCACTTATAGAAGTTGCATCATCTGCACTTAATCCATAAGCATTTATCGCAGTAGTAAGAATATCAACAGCATGTGTTGCATCTGTAAAACCACCTTTTGCAAGTTTTATGGCTTGGTTTGTAAAATCAATAGCCTTGCTCTGATCTACACTTGCAGATATAGCTTGATATACTGCATCGCTATACTCATCAACTCCGACTTTCATGTCAGATGAGTTTTTAAGTATATTTTCTTTATATTCATTGTAATTTACCTTGCCACTATCTAATAATGTACTTACTTTTGCAAAACTTGTTTCAAAACCTACTGCCATTTTTCCACATGCTACTGTAGCACCTAAAACTGGAACTGTAACCGCTTTAGTAAGTTTTCCTCCAACACTGCTTAATTGCTTTCCAACTGATTCAGCCTTTGCTATACTTGCAGAAGTTGTTTTAGCCATAACAGAATTTAGAGAAGTTGCATCTCCTTTAATTTCAACATAAAGAGGTGCTAATGTAATACCGCCTGTTAAACTCATTAATTATTCCTCCTTTCTCTAAATCTTTTAACAGCTTTTTCATCTGCCTTTGTCTGCTGTAATCTCCATAAAGTCTTTAAAAATTCTCGTCCTTCTTCTGTATTATTCCAACTAGCAATCCAGCTGTCATGACTATATAACAAATATTTGTGTAGGGGTAAATTCTCTACTTCATTAAAATTAAGACCTGTATAAACAGATATTCTTCTTAATGTACTTGTTTCTAGAATATAATCTTTCTCCCATTCCTCTGTTTTAATGTATTTATTACATATTGCCTGTCCTATTGGCCCATCTGGAATAGGAAGTTTTAGTTTGGGTCATTTACAATTTTATAAACAAAGCCACTCATCTGAGTGTGAATAAGCACCTGAAGCTTTACAGGTATCTTCTCAATATCTTCATCAGTAAACTTTATTCCTTCTGCATTATTATTTAATATAAGTTTTGTGATCTCAGCTCTTTTTTCAAGTGCATTTTCATCTGTCATTTCTGACTGAAGTTTATCAATTCTCTTAAATTGTTTTGCAGTTGGTTCAAGCACTGTTATTTCCTTTCCTAAAATTTTAACTTCTAATCCTGTTGCCATTAATTTATCTAAATCTAACATATTTATTACCTCCAAAAATAAAAGGAAGGATTAACTCCCTCCTTAGTTACTATTTACTTTTTTAAACAGTAGTTGATGATGC
>JAQXTC010000074.1 GCA_029219285.1 Clostridiaceae bacterium | reverse complement strand
CCCAACCCATTTTTATTCCATCTCCATACTTCCCTAGCTGTATTAATATCATCAGTATCCATTATTAATAATTCATCTCTAGTTTTTATTACATATCCACCAAGTCCATTATTTAATAAATTTGTTGCATTTTCTTTAGCTTGTGTTAACAAATTAGCTTGTTCTTTAGTTAGATTATCAGCTATTGCATTTATACTATTAGTTGTATTAGCTATGTTGTTTTTAGCATTGCCAAATTCCATTGTTATATACTCATCATTTAAACTGTCATATTGCCAGTAATTCATTTGAACTTCTATATCTACCCCTAGTGGTTTATGTCTTATTGTTATAGTATCAAATGGATAAATAGTAACTAATGCTGATAAATCTTTATATTCATTTGTCTTTTTTAAATCGACTAAACTTATAGATACCGTAGTCGTTGGAACATCTATATGCTCTTCATCAAATAATTTTTTGCTTAATTCCCTAAGTTTTTTATAACCATCTCCAGTATTTTGTATTATATCTTCATCATCACCCTCATAGTATCCTTTAACCTTAACATCGCTAAAATCATACTCTGCTATCTTAGGGTGTGTATAATTATTAATTAAAGAGCTATCAACATATTTTTCAGGTAAAAAGAAACCATTATATCCCTCTGGCATTATTCTAGTAACTACAGTAGACATATCACATTTTACCTCTAACCCAGTAATATCTTTAGCATACTTTACAACTACTCCTCTATTTTCTCCATATTTTCCATGGATCTTTATATTAAAATTGTCTCTTTCAATCTCTCCACCAAATCTATTAATAATAGAGTTATCATCATCACCTAGAATACATTCAGCAGGATTTTTTCTCACAAGCCTAGAGTTAGCGGTTACAGTGTAATCTCCTCCTGATTTAAATGGATTTTTATATTGTGTCTTATTTAATATCTGGTCTATTGCATTAACAGCACTTGCCCCAACAATATTAGTATCTTCGACTAAGTTATCTCTTAAATCATAAAATATATGCATTGCATAAACTTCTAAAACCATATCATTATCATTTTTACTTATCTGATAAATCCTAAAAGGCTGGTACCCCCTTGGAGTATTACAATAAATAATATTTTCATATTGTATTAAATCTGATTTATTATCCATAATTGGATATTCTAAATAGCATTCATAAGCTCCATTTTTATATTCGAATGGCTTACAACATATTGCGTTTTTTAATATACCTAACCCTCTAGTAGAGAAGTCCGTTGCTGTTTTATTAAACACTATTACTTTACTCATTACAAACACCTCCAACGTGGTGTAATTTCAATTTTAGTTACTGTTCCTTTCCAACTAATTGTATTTATACCTGGAGCCATAGTAGGGCAATCCCCATATGATTCTCCATCCTTTGATACTGTATCTTTATATACTATATCTAAATCAGTATCTACTTCTACATAGTCCACTACATTTTTAATTGCCATTATCTGTTCATTTACTATTAATTTTATGTCCCCAGTTCCATATATTTTAAAATGTGGCTCGCTTTTATATGTGCCTGGATTATATAGTTCTGTTCCAGAACTATTAATTGTAACTGTATAACTACCATCTAATAGATAACCATAAGGTTGACATTCAAATTGAACTATTCCTTTATGTAAAGTTGGAATTAATTCCTCTAAGTCTAATTTGCTTATTATAGATGCTATATAATATCTATCTGGTTCATTACTAAATATAACTTTATCTGATCCCGTTAGCCATTGTTTAACCTTGTCTACTTCCTGTTCATCAAGTAAATGGAATGTAACACTTTTAGTAATAGGTTCATGTCCTTCTTTTTCTACTGTAAGAAATCCACTTCTTCCAGGAACAGTTATTTGCTCTATTCTAGTATCTGCAATATCTTTTTGTGGTAAACTTTCACAAACAATGTTCATATCATCTCTGGAATGTAAGTCTTTCCATATAAAGCCATCATTAATATTTTCACCTATCACTTTTAGTTACCCCCTTTTCCTCTGGATAATTGTTGCCTGTAGAATTCCAATTCTTCAGCTAAAGCTTTAACATCTTGTTTTCTGTTATTGTTAAAGTTCTCTATATTTAATTGAATTGTACTATTGTTTGTATTATTGTTATATTCTTTATTTTCCTTTGCGGTTAATACTCTTTCACCTTTATGTAGCCTTGCAGTATAGCCATCATATGGTACATAATCAAGTCCATTGTAATGTCCTGGAACATAAACTCCACCACGACCATCAGAGTACCAATTCTGGCGCATATTAATTGTTACATCACTTCCATTAAGCACTCTAGTTTTACTTAATAGAGCGTCTAATGTGCTTTCTACTTCATAAGCATTATTAAGTCCAATATGAATTGGATGCCCGTTAAGGTCTATAATTGCTGTTTTAGTACCATCTGCCTTAGTTGTTACGCCATGCAAAGAACCAACTATTTCAGCAGCTCTTGATTTTGTTGAATCGCTCCATGTAGCATTATTGCTTATAATAGAATTTATATTTTCTATTATTTTTCCTCTGCTTTTTTCATACTTTAGTCCTAAATCAATTAAATATTTTTTGATAGAGTCTGTTGAACCATGAACAGTTTCATCTTGTTCATTCCATAATCCTTCTACTTTGCCTGTATATTCGTTGACTTTTACATATAAATGATCCATTTGACCTGTTTGTGTATTATATATATCGTACCAACCTGATTTTGTTATATTTTTTAATGAACTATATTTCTTTGAATATTCCTTTAATTCTTTAGCATTGCATTTTTGCTGGTCTGTTAATATCTTACCATTTTGTAAGTTTAATTCATTTGCCATTTGTGGATATTTTTCTTTTATTAAATCTATATAAGACTTATATTTGTTTTTCTCATTATCTATTGCTTTCTTTTTCTGATCTTTCAGCTGTTTAATTTCATTGTCTGCTGCTTTTTTCTGTTCAGAATTCATATCTTTATAATGTAATTTTAATAACTCTATCTGTGAGTCATATTTGTTTTTGGCGTTCTTAATGTTTTTATCTCTTGTGTTAGCAGCATCTTTTAACATTTTGCTTGCGCCTTTTAGATTTTCATTTCTACATCTAACCATGAAATTAGCTAAATCAGTAGATACCGCATCTTCATTATCTGATATAAGTTTCATATAATCGGCTCCACTAGTTGTCATTATGTCTTTTACTTTGTTTGCTGTATCTTGTGTTATAGTGCCATACTTATCCATATCGCTTTGTATCAAATCATTAGCTTGTTTTGCTTTATCATTTAATACTTTAATTCCATTATCATATGTTTTATTAAAATAATCGCTTAAAATATTTTCATCTGGGCTTATTTTCCCATCTGCATTGGTTATCTCTGTCCATGCCTTTGTTGCTTCTTCTTTTTTAGCGTTAATTTCATCAATCATTTTATTTATAGTATCGCTTACAGTTGCTTTTAAGTCATTACTAGTAGTAACATCTATTTTAATCTTGCTTTTAGATATTGCTTGTAATTGAAAATTTAAATTTCTGATTTTTTCTGCTGTGTTTTCTAGTTTATTCCCTAGGTCTGTAGATATATTATTTGACCAATCTTTATATACTAGTCCGCTTTCTTGTAGCTCTTTTTTACTCTTATGCAGTCCACCATTAAGCTTATCAAATGCTTTTTGAGTTAAAGATAAATTATCTGTTGTAGTTAATATATTAGAATTCATAAGCTTAGAGTGTTCATTGTATGCATAAACAGATGCCGATACTCCTGCAATAGCTACCCCTACAGGCAAGGCTACAGTTTTTAATAAACCTAAACCGCTAGCAAGTCCAGAAATACCCGATGCACTTGTTGCTACACTTGCTCCACTTGCAACCTCTGCTGCTGTTCCTATGCCTTTTATCGCTTTAGCTAGCCCAGCCCCTTTGGTTATAAAAGTGCCTGTTATTTTAAGTGCTGGCCCTATTGCCGCTACCCACAAGCCCATTTTAACTATACATTCTTTTTGAGAATCGCTTAATCCATCTAACCAGTCAGATAAATCTTCTACTTTATCCGCAAATTTTTCAATTAATGGAATTAAACTCTCTCCCATTTTAATTCCTGCATTCTTTAGCTTGTTTAATGCTCCCGCTAATTTTTCTGCTGGAGTGCTATCCATTTTTTTAAATGCTTTTTCTGTTGCTCCTGCGCTTTCGCCCATTTGCTTTAACATTTCATTATACTCAGCACCATCATTTTTCATTATTGTTAATGCGGCTTTAGCACCTTCAGCCGTACCAAACATATCATTTAAACTCAATCCGCTTTCTTTAGCTTTTTTATCTAGCATTCCAAGTATCTCAGTTACGCTCTTACCAGACTCAATTAATTGTTTAAACCCTTTTCCAGAAAGTTCTTTTAGTGCTGTATCTGCCGAACTCCCAGATGTGCTTAATTCATTTAACATACTATTATAATATGTAGTTGCTTCAGCTGTTTGAATACCATTTTTAGTCATAGTTGCCATAGCTGCGCATACATTATCAATATTAACTCCAGCATTCTTAGCAGTTGGAATAACTTTACCCATTGAACTTGCTAATTCATTAACTGTAGTTTTACCTAGGTTCTGTGTAGTAATCAACTTATCACTTATATTTGTTGCTTCTTCTGCACTTAATCCATAAGCGTTAATTACTGTAGTTAATACATCTACTGCACTTGCTGCGTCTGTAAAACCACCTTTAGCAAGCTTGACCGCATTATTAGTAAATTCAATGGCATTCCCTTGGCTTACTCCTGCTGAAATAGATTGATATACTGCATCTGAATATTCATCAACAGCTACTTTCATTTTTGTAGAGCCTTCTAACACTTTATTTTTATATTCATTATAGTTAGTTGCTCCATCATCTAATAATGTACTTACTTTTGCAAAATTAGTTTCAAAACTTACTGCTGATTTACCTATTGCTGTTTCAATTCCTACAACAGGTAGTGTTACACACTTTGTAAGTTTGTCGCCTACTTTTGTTAATGTCTTACCCATGCTTTCTGCTTTATTTATAGCCATGCTTGTAGCAGTATTCATACTTTGCGCTAAAGTGCTAGTATTAGCTATAATATCGACACTCAAAGGAGGTAATTGAATACCTGCTGTTAAATTCATTATTTTTTCCTCCTTTCTCTAAATTTACTTAAAGCCTTTTCATCTGCTTTAGTTTGTCCTAATCTCCAGAGGTCTTTTAAAAACTCTCTACCTTCTTTACTACTGTTCCAACTATCTATCCAGCTATCATGGTTATAAAGTAGATAATCCCTAAGAGGTAGTTCCTCTATTTCTTTAAAATTCAATCCTGTATACTTAGCTATTCTTTTTAACTCTCCAGTTTTTAAATTATAAGACTTTTCCCATTCCTCTACTTGTAAATACTTACTACATATAGCCTCTCCTATTTCTCCTCTAGGAATAGGAATCATTAGTTTGGGTCATTAGCTAGGTCATACATATATTTATTTACTTCATTATGAATTGCTACTTGTAACTTTACTGGCATATCTTCTATATCTTCTTCAGTAAACTTGATATCTTCTTTATTATTGTTTATAAGTATTAAAGTTATTTCAGCCCTTTTATCATATGCATTTTTCTCATTCATTTCTGATTGAAGTTTATCTATTTTCTTTGCTTGTTTAATATTTAATTGCTTTACTGTTGCAATCTTTCCATTAAGTTTTAATTCAAATCCTTGTTCTATAATTTTATCTAAATCTAACATTTATTTTCCCTCCTAATAACAAAAAATAGGGAGGTATGTTCCTCCCTAAAAATTTTATGCTTTTTTAGTTCCTATTTCTTCTTCTAAAGAGAATAAGAAACCTTTTATATATTCTATAGCTTCTATCTGTGCATCTATAGATAATTCCTTAGTAGTAAATTGTAACGCGAATCCATTACCACCTTGGCCTATGCAAGTAAATCTTATTTTGTTTCCATCTTCTTTAGTATGAACAAATCTGAATAAAACAGTCTTTAAGCTGTTACCATCTCCACCAACAACTAGCTTTTTCTTCTCTGGTGCTGAAGTAGTAGCTGGTGTAGTTGTTAATTTAGCGGTTGATAACATTGATAATTTCTCTAATGACCATCTTATAATTCCAGTTTTTGCTGTGCATTTTTCTCCTATGATGTATCTTTTTACTATTTTATTATATTGATTTTTAACATCATAAACATCAGGTTTATAATCAATACTGAAACCACCAGAACAATCTCCAACATTATGTTCATCTGTTTCGATTACACTGTCTTCTGGTATCTCCGCACCTTCAAATTCATACATATAAACTTCGCCATCACCTAAGATTATAGGTTCTGTATTTACTGCGTTTTCTGTTGCCATTTATAAGCACCTCCATGTTATTAATAATATAAGTGATACTTCCCACATTTGAGGTCCATCACTAAAAATAGAACCCCCTCCAGCTAATTGGCTTATAAAAGTAATTCCATTACTAACTAGAGTGGGCTCTTTTCCTGTCATATCTAATTTTTTTAATATTTTTTCTTTAATTTCTAAAGCTTCATCATAATCCTCATCAATTATTTTCAGCTCTACCTGATCTTGTTTAACTACTCCACCTGATACAGGAGTATCTGTATATGTAATACAGGGAAATTCAGTACCAAAAATAGGTCTTACAGGAATATCCACTATATCGGATAATATTGACTTAATTGCTACTTCAAGCATTTTCAATTCCTCCTAATATAGCTGTTATCCTATCTTTCTCTTGTATCTTTGCATTATCTAAAAATGGTTGAGGCTTTTGTCCATGAGTCCAATGAAATCCCGCATATTTGCCATTAAGAACTGTATATCCCCATGGTGTCTGCCTTCCATCTCCATTTACTGCATATATACCTGTTCCTTGGTGAACATAAGGGGCATACTCACTACTATTTCCTATTCTTCCTACAATTCTACCACCCGAAAGAGATACTTGAGAAAACATAGAACCTCTTAGAATACCCATATCAACTGGGCATTTTATCTTAGCTTTATTTTCAACAAGTAAGCAAGCATTATTCATATTTTGAACTGCTCTCGCTATTATTGTATCAGTTACATTTTGCATTCCCCTTCTAAATGCTTCATTAGACATTTGTATCCACCACCTTTAATAAAAGATTACATAACCTTCCTTTAGAATTAGCACCAGTAATATTATATATAGTGCCTTCACTATCTATTAATCTATTTATACCTTCTTTTATATTCTTATAAAATGTAAGGCCCACATGTGAACTCTCATTATATTTAATACTCTGAGTGCTAATCATGTCATTTGTTTTAAAAATTGATACATAAATAGTTGCCTCAGTAATCCAGTTATATTTACTAGCTCCTGATTTACTTTCAACTTTCTTTTTTACTTGTAAAGTCATAGCCTTCATATTACTGTTAATACTCATAATTACCACCTTAACTTTCTATATCTATATAGCTTTTTCTTAAGTGGTTTTGGAATATCATCATTATAATTTTCAGATACTCCTGAAGCACTTTGACCTGATAATCCTTCAGCTCCTAGTCTATTACACTTAATAATTACAAGTTCTTTGACTATACTAATGCAACTAAGAGGTAGCTCTTCCTCATCAGAGTAATTAATATAGTCTTTAACATCTTGAATTGAATTATTTATAAAATCTTTCAACAACTCATCAGTTATTGCTTCAACCCCTGGTCTTAGCTTTAATGATTGTATTAATTTTGCTATTTCTTCTTCACTCATAAGCTACCTCCTTCTATCAATTAGCCTATTTTATGTTTTAATGCTAATAAGCCTATATTCTTATCATCATATACTTTGCTCCAGTTTCTAACATCAGCAAGTTCTGTATTACTTGGAGTAACTCCAGCTACTTGAGAATCAGTAAACTTAACACCATATGGGTGCATAGTCATTGCTCTTCTTGTAATAACTAAGTCATTACCTTTTAATTTTTCTCTATCTGTTTCATAAGTTGTTAACTTAGATGGAGCCCCTTCATTTCTTCCAATAGAACCATTACCAAATAAATAAGTAGTAAATACAGTACTTGATCCTGAACCTTCTTTAGGAATATTATCATCTACTGCTACAACTCTATATCCTAAGTAATATGGAATTTTAATATTAGGGTTATTTGCTTCTGGAATATATTCAATTAATTGTTGCTTTTGTAACTCTGTAAATACAGCTGAATGCATTGCAATTGAAGTAATTCTATCAGCTGAATCTCCTAATAATTGCTTAGTATCTAAAATAGCACTTGCACTTATTTTAGAAGCTGCTGCTGTTCCCCCCGAAATATCATTTAAATGTGTATCAACTAAAGCACCTTTTACTGCCTTAGAGTCTATTGTTTGTGTTCCAAATAATCCATTTAAGACTGAAATAAGAACATTTTGTTCTCTTCTAGTCCAATAATCAGCAATTCTATTCATTAATGCTTTCATTGGGTCATCACCACTGATAACTGCTGCTAATTCATTTACCTTCCATGCTTTACCTCTGTACATAACACAAGCTATGTCTTTTCCAGATGTAATCTTATCTGTTGTTAATGCTGTATCCCCATCATCTAATACTTCATCATCGCCTGTTAAATCATTCCAAAATGGCATGTTTACAAGTAATCCACCATTAGTAATGTTAGCAGCAACTCTTGAATCTGAAACTGCTATACCTGATTTTACAAATGCTGATTTCTCAGCTGTATACTGTTGCATATAAGTGTTATAAATTTCTGGTGTTATAATATCTGTTAATTGTGTTAATAAATCTGACATATTCTATCATCTCCTATTTTGTTTCTTTAAATATTCTGTAAGATTAAAATCTTCATTTCTCATCAAAGTTGCTAAGTCACCTGTAGAAGCTTTTCCACCTTCTGGATTGTATGGTTTAGGTATTACTTCCTTTGTATTAAATAAATAGCTATCTGATTTTTTTAACTCTGCTAACTGTTCATTTAATCCAGTTATAGTACCATCTTCATTTTGAATAAGCTTTTCCTGGTCTATTAATGCCTTAACAGCTTTAGTGTTTTTTACATCAGCTTTAGTAAGTTCTAATTCTAAAGCCATTTCAAAGTTTTTCTTTTTACCTTCATTTTTTAAGGTTTCAATTGTACTCTCATACTCTTTAACTTTAGTCTGTAATGCTTCATTGTCTTTATTATTTTTCTTTAAATCTGTGATAGCAGCATTAGCTTCTTTTAACTCAGTTTCAAGAGCTTCTTTTTTAATCTTAAGTTTATTGTATCTTTCATCAATCTTTTCCTCTTTAGTTGTATAAATTTTATTTTCATTCATTGCCTTAACTATAGCTGTTATTTGTTCCTCTGTTAGTCCTTGTTTTTCTAATAATTCTTTAAAATCCATAATTCCTCCTATATCTACGCTTTTATACGTGTTTTGCTTCACAAATATAGTTCTTATATTTATTCTTTTACGTCTTTAATAATAAGTAAAAAGACAAGTATTAATTCCAAGAGACCTTTATTCCCTCAGTAAATTTTTTTTCATACATATGAACTTCAACTCTAAATCCTTTAGCTTTAAGAGAGTCAACAATATTACTATTTACTGGTTCTAATAAATATAAAACAGAACCACCTTTAATAGCTGTTTCATTGCATTTAGTTAAAATGTTATTTAACATTGTTTCTTCATTGGAAGCCCAGTATGAATTAAAAGCTTCTTTACATGTATTTGCTGTTATTTCCATATAATCACCTCACTTTAATTTTAGATATAATAAAAAGCCTTAGTTTCCTAAGACTTAATTATTCTTCAATTATTTCAATTCCATACTGTTTTGCTATTTCATTTTCAATCTTACAACC
>JAQXTC010000073.1 GCA_029219285.1 Clostridiaceae bacterium | reverse complement strand
AATTCAACATATCAGTATTTGTATCAAGTTGAAGACATATTAAATGAAACAACTAGTACTGGTCTTCAAGGTGCATTGAGTGAGTTTTATGATGCTTTTCAGGAATTGTCAAAAGCACCAGAAAAAGATAGTAATAGAACTGTTGCGCTTAAGAAAGCAGAAGCGTTAGCAACTGCTATTAACAATAGATATAATCAATTAGAAAGTAAAAAGGAAGATGCACAGAAAGAACTTTCTAATGATGTTTTACAAATAAATGATATGCTTGATCAAATTAATGAATTAAACAAACAAATATCAAGGGTTTCAGCAATAGGCATGCAGCCTAACGATTTGTTGGATTCAAGAGATTATTTAATTGATCAATTGAGTGAAAAGTTTGGAGTTAAGATCGATAAAGATAACAATAATACTATAAATCTAAGCGTAGGTGAAAATGCAGAAAAGTATCCAAGTGCTAAAATCAATAATTTAGTTAATTCAGATCCAAACAATAAAAATTATACAAGATTTTCTTATGTAGAAAATGCTACTTTTGACAAAACATCAGGAAAGATAACTGTAGTATATAGCGTATTGGGAGATAAGAATAATCAAAAATCATTTACTATAGATGGAGATCAAAAGACAGCAGATGCTTTAATGCAAAATAGAATATTAGTTGGAGATGATAAAGGTATTGTTGGGAAAAAGAATGCTTCTGGAGTGACAGAAAATTATACTAATGTTGCAGATTTGAAAAAAGCGATTTTTGGTAGTGAAATTGGCGTGACTAAAGGATCTATTGCTGGTAATCAACAAGTACAAAGCACTATTCAAGGATATATGGATGAGCTTGATAAGTTTGCTGCATCATTTGCATATACTGTTAATGCAATTCAAACAGGAACAACTGGAGCAACAGGAGATACGCCACCAGCATCATTAAGTGGTGCAGAATTACTTTTTGTAATAAAAAATGCTGATGGAACATTATCATATACGGATACAGGGATAACAGCTAAAAATATTACTATAAACAATAAGATTGAAGGAAATTTATCATTGCTTAATTGTGGTGAAAAGCAAGTTGATGATTATAGTGGTGAAAAAGACGGAACTAGAGCATTAGCAATCGCTCAAATAAAGAATTTGAAAATAAATATAGGGAGTTTGGAAGCAAGTGATTTAGCAAGTAGGGATAAATTCTTTACTAGTACCGATTCAAGTGGAAATATAAAGTCAGGAGTATTCTTTGAAAATGACGGTAAAAAAATGAATTTAACAAGTAAAGATGCTAGTGGAACAAAACTTAGTGATTATTATGCTAGTACAATAAGTAAATTAGCTACAGCTACAAGTACTTCTAAGACTAGTCTAGTAACACAAAGTATACTCTTGACTAATTTAGAAAATCAAAGAACATCTGAGTCAGGTGTGTCTTTAGACGAGGAAATGTCTGATTTGATTCAATTTCAACATTCTTATCAAGCAAATGCAAAGATGATTAGCACAGTTGATGAATTATTGGATGTTGTAATTAATGGGTTAAAAAGATAAAGATTAAATTAATATAGAGTATTATAAAGGAGAGTTAAAAAATAATGAGAATAACAAATTCAATGCTTGTAACAAACTATATGAGTAATATGCAGCGAAATTTGAGCAATATGAGTACTATTCAAGATCAATTATCTTCTTCAAAAAATATAAGCAGAGCTTCTGAAAATCCATATGTAGCTGTAAGAACTATGCAGCTTAATAGTGAAATAAGAGCCAATGCTCAATATAATACTAATATACAAGATACTACTAATTGGCTTAATACTACTGATACAGCTTTAGGGCAAGCAAATAATATATTGAGAAGAATAAAGGAACTTACAATTAAAGCTGGAAATGGTGCTTATAATGAGGATGAAATAGGTGCAATTAAGGATGAAATAACAGAAAAATTTAAGGAATTTGGACAAGTGCTAAATACCACATTTGATGGAAATTATATATTTGGAGGAACTAAAAGTACAACTAAACCTATTCACGTAGATGATAATGGAAATATAGCATATTCAGATAAAGATGGTAATACTTTTACTGTTGACTCTTCAGGTGCAATTGCAAGCTATAAAAATAAAAACGGAGTGGATATAACAGATAAAGACCCTGCTAAAACAGCTCATGATCAAATTAAAGCTTCATTAAAAACTGAAGTGTCAGATGGGGTTACAGTTGATTATAATAAAACAGCAGCTGATATACTTGAATTTAAAAATAAACTTGGACAGCCGGTAAATGTAATGGATAAATTTTCAGATATAATTAAATGTCTTAGTGTTGCTTCAGGCGAGGCTACAGAGGATATTGAATTATCTGATGGTACACGTATTGCTAAAGATAAAGGAAGTGATGCTCTTTTACAAATAAATGGAGCTTTAATGACTAGTTTAGATGATATAGCTCAAAATGTGTCAAAGATAAGATCAGGTGTTGGTGCGGTACAAAATAGAATGGAATCTGCAAAAAAGACAAACGAAGAGCAAAATTATAATATGACAAGTATTCTATCAAGTACAGAGGATGTAGATTATGCTCAGAAGTCAATGGAGTATGCAGTATTACAGACAGTATATACAGCAACGCTTCAAACAAGCTCTAAAGTTTTAATGAATACACTTTTAGATTATATTAGATAAAATACAGAAGGGGATAGCATATGATATTTAATTCAATGTGTCATGGAGAATTAGAATATGAGGAAAAAGACATTGTTACTTTAAATAAAGGACTTTTAGGGTTTGAAGATTTAAAGGAATATATATTAGTAGATTTAAAGGATTGTGAGCCATTTAAACTTCTGCAATCCTTAGAAAAAGATGAAGTTGGTATGATAGTAGTTTCACCGTATGATTTTTTTGAAAAGTATAAAGTTAAATTAAATGATGAAACTATAGAATCATTACATATAGAAAAACAAGAAGATGTGCTTGTTCTTACAACAATAACATTAAATAATGATCCTAAAAAAATAACAACCAATCTTCAAGGACCAATAATAATAAATACTTCTAACAATTTAGGGGAACAAATAATACTAGATAATTCTAAATATAAAGTTAAAGAACCTTTACTCAGGGAGTGATAAAATGCTAGTAATTACAAGAAAAAAAGGTGAATCCCTAATGATTGGTGATGATATTGAAATCACAGTAAGTAAAATTGAAGATGGAAGTGTGAAATTGGGAATACATGCACCTAAAAATATAACTATATTAAGAAAAGAATTATACGAACAAGTGGAAGATGAAAATAGGCAAGCAATGAATATTGATATGAATTTACTAAAGGGGATAATTAATAAGAAGTAATTTTAGTAATAATCAAGGAGGAGTAAATAACATGGTTGTTAACTCATGTATCAATGTTTCTAACATAAATTCAAATACATCAATGGCTAATGAAAACTTTGATACTAATTTAATTGTAAATAGTGTGTTTGAAACAGAAAAGTCTAATAATGAAAATAAGTTTGATGATGAAGAAGAAAAATATAATAAAAAAAATTTAGATGAAGCTATTAGCAAGTTAAATAAATTATTAAAACCTCAAAACACGCGTGCAGAATATTCTTTTCATAAAGATTTAAGTACTATAATGATTAAAGTTATTGATCAAGATACTGATAAGGTTGTGCTAGAGATACCAAGTGAGAAGATATTAAATATGGTTGCAAGTATGTGCAAAGAAATGGGTATATTAGATAAGAAAGCATAGTCTTTTATAAGGTGATTTTATGGAATTTAGATTAAATAAAATAGATACTGACATTAGAAGAAAGATGCAGGAAGAGGTTAGAACAGAAAAAGTGCATAATTCTAAATTAATAAATACTAATCGTGATTTAATCGAAGATGAAGAGAAAAAAAATAAGAATAATAATCACAAAAATAATAAAAAATCAGATAGAGATGGCATCATTGTTGATGCTATAAAGTATGACAACGAAGAACTTATAAAAGTAGACGCACAAAAGATAAATGAAATCACTATAAAAGGAACAATTATAGATATTAAAAAATAGGAGGAGTCATTATGTATCCAAATGGCTATAATATATATAAAAATAATAGTGTAAATTTTGCATCAAAGGAACAATTATTACTAATGTTAACAGATGGTATGGTTAAGTTTTCCAAGATTGGTAGACAAGCTATAAAAGAAAAAGATATACAAAAGGCAAATGATAGTTTAAAAAGAGCTCAAAGTATTTTTTCTGAACTTATGGTCAGCCTAGACACAAATAGTGGAGAATGGGCAAAGAACTTATATAACATATATGGATATATTAAGGAAAGATTGTTTGATGCAAATATGCAAAAGAGTGTTGAAATAATGGATGAAATAATTCCTCTAATTGAAGATATTAACAATATGTGGCATGAAACATATAAACAAGCAATTAAAAATAGATAAAAGCCGATTTTATTAATAAAGCGTAAAGGAGAGTAAATAAATCATGACAATGAGAATAACTGGAATGGCAACAGGATTAGATATTGATTCAATAGTAAAAGATAGTATGAAGCCATATCAATTAAGAATTGATAATCAGAGAAAACAAAAACAAATATTGCAATGGAGGCAAGAGCAATATCAATCAATAATGAAAGATGTTACTTCGTTTTACAATAAGTATTTAACAGTTGATGGTAAAAACTCTTTATATAGCTCTAGTGCATATAATCAAACCAAATTTACTTCTGCTAATGAAAATGTGGTTTCTGTAACAGGAAGTAGTAATGCAAGTATTTCTGACTATAAGGTAAGTGTTACGCAATTAGCAAAAAAAGCTTCTGCTAAAGTGACTAGAAGTGAGTTGGATGATCTTGTAGATACTACTAATTCGTATGATGTAAGTACAAATTTTGGGGGACAAACAATTAGTTTTTCTGCTAAAATAGGTGATACTGCTAATAATGTAAATGCATTTAAAGATGCAATTGCAAATAAAAAAACAGATCTTGAAAATAGTAAAGCTGGTAAAAGTGATAGTGAGATAGAGGAAATACAAAAACAAATAGATAAATTAGATGAAGAATCTTCAACATATACAGAAGATGATTATAAAAATATGGTTAATGGATTAAAGGTAGTGACTAATAATGGATTATCAGTTGATGTTACTGGAACAAGTGATAATAATCAAATGAAGTTAGTTGTCAGTCTTGGAGGAAAAGTCGATTATTCGGCAACAGCAGATAATTATAATGCTAATTCCAGAAAAGCACATGTTACAGCTAGATATAGTGAAATTAGTGGCGGTGTAGTCTTTGAATCCAATAAGGAAGGAGAAGGAGACTTTGTAGTATCTGGTTTCAGTGATGGATCAACTAAAACTGGAACAGCTCAAAAACTTCATGCAACAATATCAAATGGTAGCGATGTATTTACAATAGATGACACTACTAATACTGAATATAATAGCAGCAATAGAGTCACTCTTGATGGAATGACTTTTACTTTTAAGGATGTTACATTAAAGACAAATGCAGATGGAACATATCAAAAACCTGATGGGGGAACAACAACTAACCCAAGTGAAGCTGTTAATGAGCCAGCTAAAATAACAGGTTCAAAAGATGTTACAGCATTAAAAGATAAAATAAAATCATTTGT
>JAQXTC010000072.1 GCA_029219285.1 Clostridiaceae bacterium | reverse complement strand
ATAATGCTTAATACCTTTAACTTTTATATAAGTTTCATCAGCAGAGAGTATTTTAGAAGGTTTGTAATCAAAAGTATCAACAAACGGCTTAATAACAGCAGCTGCTGTTAAAGCATATTTAGCAACCATAGTATGAGATATTTTTATACCATGAACTTCTTTTAATGCGTGAGCTGTTTTCCTTGTAGAAAGCTTAAGGTTGACATTATAAGTTAAGCATAATCCCATTATATGAGGATTGAATTTCTTAAAATTAAAAGCAGTTGCATGTTGTGAAATCTGATATAAATTCATCTTAAAAAAATTCAAATTGAATTCTCTATAAATATAATGAAGCTTATATTTGTGTTTATCAGATGGATTAAGATTTTTAGGAAGCTTCTTTAAATTGCGTTGATAGTAAGAGCAATTTTTGTTAGTACATTTATGTATTTTAAAGTGCTTACGCTGCTTTCGGTTTTCAAGAGTACTGCCACAATAGGGACATTTAAATACTAAATATTTAGTTACAAAGTTGCTTTCCTTAAAAGTTTGTCCACAGACTTTACATTGATATTGTCCTTTATTGCCATTGTTATCATAGATGTATTCGTGTGGGGCACCACATTTAGGACACTTTATCTTAGCTGGTATACACTTGCCATTACGTCTTTGAACTGGTGTTACAGTTTTATTGTATTTATGTTTGTAATAGGCAAGAAGAAGTTTGTAATCAACAGTGTGAAATCTAAATATTTTAGGCAGTTTGTCAACTTTGAATTTCTGATATTCCGGACTGTTTGAGTCATCAAACTTCATTTGTCCAAGAGGTATATTTTTACAAATAAATAAAAGTAAGTTATAAATAATTTTAATTAAATATTGATTATATGTAAGTAAATAAGTTATAATTGAATCCACAATAACGACATCCTTTCGTGTTTGATTTGGTTTGTGAGAGATTCAATTTTAACATAAAATTAGGGGGTCGTTGTTTTTTTATGCAAAAAAACTCGCGAAACCTTGATTTTATAGATATTTTTTAAGAAAAGAGTGTAAAGAAACTTTACACTAACGTAAAATGTAAGGGGGATTACAAATGAAAAAGTTTTTGAAAGATAGAACAATACAAATCATGATTGGACTAGTATTAGGAATTGTATTTGGGGTAGTTGCTAAATTTATACCTGATTTATCCGAAGTTTCAAGTATAGCGGAAATTCGAATCGTTGAATCTTATTGTGTAGGGGATCTAATAAGATTAATACAAGATTTTATGTGGGGATTAATAGAGTTTCTAGGAAACGGGTTTATTAATTTAATTAAGATGACAGTTGTACCATTAGTTTTTATTTCACTTGTTTGTGGAATGTCTACCTTTGGAGATGCAAAAAAATTAGGTAGAGTTGGCGGAAAAGTAATAGGATTTTACTTGATGACAACAGCTGTAGCAGTTACAATAGCAATAATATTAGCACTTATAATCAAACCAGGAATTGGACTTGATATGTCGCAATTGGTAAAAGGAGAATATAGTATTCCTGATTCTCAATCTACAGTTAGTATATTTTTAGGAATGATTCCTATAAATCCAATACAAGCTATGGCTGAAGGGAATATGCTTCAAGTTATAATATTTGCAGTAATATTCGGATTAGCATTAAACCTTGTTGGAGAAAAGGGAGATATGATAGTTAAGTTCTTTGAACAATGTAATACTGTAGTTATGAAGGTTGTTGATATCGTAATGATATTTGCACCAATAGGAGTATGCGCATTAATTACTAAGACAATGTATTCTATAGGATTTGGTTCGATATATTCAATTGCTAAATATATGTTTGTTGTAATTTTTGCATTAATCGTTCATGCATCTATTATTTATGGAAGCTTGTTCAAATTATTAACTAAACTTCCTATGAAACCTTTTTTAAAGGCATATTCAAAAGTTGCTGGAGTTGCTTTTTCTACTTCATCTAGTAATGCTACATTACCAGTATCTATGGATGCAATGAAGGATTTGGGAATAAGCAAGAACATTTATTCATTTTCATTACCACTTGGTGCAACAGTAAATATGGATGGAACTGCAATAATGCAAGGAGTAGCAGTTGTGTTTATTTCTCAAGTTTATCAAGTTGAGTTGAGTATTGGTGTTCTTTTATCAGTTATATTAACAGCTGTTCTTGCATCAATAGGAACTGCAGGGGTTCCAAGTGTTGGTTTAGTAACACTTGCTATGGTTCTTCAATCAGCTGGTCTGCCTGTAGAAGGTATAGCACTTATAATTGGATTTGATAGAATATTAGATATGCTTAGAACTATAGTAAATGTAATGGGAGATTGTATATGCTCAGTTGTAGTTGCTAAGAGTGAGAAGGAATTTGATAATGATAAATACTTAAATTATGAAATTTAAAAATTGCAAATAGTGGAAAACACAGGTAGAGAAATATAGAAGATTTTATTGGTAAAATGAAAAGGGGGTGTAAAAAAACTCCCCCAAACTAAAAAATCGCTGTAGGCATTAAGCTTACAGCGATTTTTGGTATAATTAATTTATGACCCGAATTAATCTTACCAATAATAATTTTATAACAAAGCAATTAAAATTACCACTGGAAATCGAAAAAATAATTGATATTTCTGATCCAGTATATACTTTTTGTGATGTAATGGACCACATTGACCTAAAATCATATTTTGCAGAG
>JAQXTC010000071.1 GCA_029219285.1 Clostridiaceae bacterium | reverse complement strand
CCATCTCTAGCTAAATCATCATAAGCTCTTTTAGTTGTAATAACACTTACTCTTAAATCCTTAGCTAAAAGTCTCATAGAAGGAAGCGCTTCTCCTTCTGTAAGTTCACCACTTATAATCATGTTCTTTATTTGATTAGTTATTTGCTCATAAATTGGTTTATCAATTGAATTGCTAATTATTATATTCATCATTTCAACCTCGTTATATTGTATATATACTGTATATATAATATAACAATACTCAAACTAAATGTCAACTAATTCCATAGTTTCTTTACCAATTTACTCAACAAAAAAGGAAGTACACTTTTATGTACTTCCTTCAAAAACTTTTTAATTGTCTTTTTATTATGAAATAGCAAGGTCTCTTAACTCTTTAGTCAAATCTGCTATCTCTTTCATTGAACAAGCTATATCATGCAACTGTTCATTTTGTTCTTCTGTAATTGCTAAAACTTCCTCTATTGAAGCTGAATGCTCCTGAGAAATTTTTGATATACTTCCTGCTTCATCAAAAATTTCTGTAAATGATTTTTTAACATCATCGATATTTTGTAATCCATTATTTAAATTAGTATCAATTTCTTTAAATACAATATCCAAACTTTCAAATGTATCTTTTATATTTTTAGAAGTATCTAATCCTTGATTAGCTGTTTGCTGTACATTTGCTACTTGGCTTAATACTCGTTCTGTAGACTTCTTCATATCAGAAACAACTGCGTTAATCTTACCAACAAAGTTACCACATTGCTCTGCAAGCTTTTTTATTTCTTCAGCTACTACAGCAAATCCCTTACCAGCATCCCCTGCTCTTGCAGCTTCAATAGAAGCATTTAGTGCTAATAGATTAATTTGATCAGATATGTCTGATATACCTACTAATAAATTATTAATACTAATATTATTAGAAACTAATTCATCAATTCCTACTTTAGATTCAAAAATGGCATTTTCTATATCCAGCATTTGATTATTCATTTCAATAACCTTATTTGCTGAATCACTTACAATCTTCTTTGAATCCATAGAAATATTGCTTGTTTGCTTAGAAACATTATATGTACTTTCTGTTTTCTTCATAGCTGAATTCATCATTTCATTAATGCTCATAATACTATTTGTTTGATTACTTATTCCACTCGCAACATCTTGCATTGTGCTAGTCAAGTCATTACTACTATTTGTAATTAAATCAATTCTTTTATTGCATTCATTCATATTAGAATTTAAATCATTCGTATTAGTGTTAATCTTATTCATAGTAACTTCTAACTGTTTCAATAATTCAGCAGTTTTATCAGCTCTTTCTTTAGCATTAGTGGCAAATTTAGTACTCCACTTTATAATATTATACATTATTAATAAAATAAGATTCATTCCTACTATTCCTGTTATTGCACTTACATACATTTCACCTATTCCTACACAAATATTCATGCAAATCATTACTAGATTAAATACTACCCACATTATTTTCAAAAATTTTTCTTCAAAATACATTCCTGCAACTGCAATTGTCCCTGCCATGATCCAAGATGAAATAACTAGAGCTTCACGCAAATCAAATACTAAATATAATAGTGAAATAATATATAAATATTTGTTTTTAGTTACATATTTAGTTTTATTAATTATCGTTGTTATGAGATTTACTATTCCTAAAATAATAACTCTTAGTATATTGTCTTGAACTGAAATACCTGAAAATATGCAACACACCATAAATCCCCATATAATCCACATGCATACATTAATTATTTTGTTAACTTTAATATTATGCAATTTTATATCTTCTCTATCCATGATCTTCCCCTTATATAATTACATTTTATTTAATCTTATTATATATCGACATGTAGTTTTTTACAATTTCAAATAAAAATATTGTAAATTTAATTTTTATTGTATCTTTTTCTTTAAAATTCAAATATTATTTACATATGATTCAATAAATTTAATACTTGAATACACTTTCATTTATAGATAACTATAAACTCATCTTATAAAAATTCCCATTGAAAACCTTTAATTTATATGATATTATAAAAAACGCACTTATTTGTAAAAATACAAACTAATGATGAAAGGATAAATATACAATGAAAAACTTTAATTTATGGCTATTTATAAAAAAACTTATAGTCTTTTTCCTTGGTGTATGGATAATTCAAACAGGAGTTGCAATTTTTATTAATACTCAAATTGGTTCTGATCCATTCACAATTTTTACTCAAGGAATATCAAACATTTGCGGTGTTTCTGTAGGAACTGGTAATATTATAATTACTGGTACATTTTTTGTAATCATTTTAATTACATCCATGAAATCTATTAATATTGGAACTGTTCTAGCATTAATATCTGCAGGACCTTTTATAGATTTAATGAATTGGATACTTGCTCCACTTCATTTTAATAATCTTAACATAGTTTTAAAGATTATTCTTCTATGCGTAAGTTGTGTAATCATAGCAATAGGTTTCTCTATGCTTAAAGCTACTGATTTAGGAGTTGCCCCTAATGATTTGATTCCACTTATAATTCAAGACAAAACAAAATGGCAATATCGTTATATACGTATAACAATGGATATTACGTTTGTTATTATCGGTTGTCTACTAGTAGATGATTTATGGAAAACTTTTGGTATTGGTACATTAATATCAGCATTTTTACAAGGTCCTACTATTCAATACTTTATGCCAATTCTTGATAAAATAACAAAATCTATTCTCGGAATCTCTGACAATAGTCAGGTTTATAACAATTAATTCATATAAAAAAACTGAAGGCATCAGCCTTCAGTTTTTTATTCTATCTTAATTAAATATTTAGTAATATGTTCTTTTTGATTTTTAAATATAAGAGGTTCAATTCTATATCCTTCTATGCCATTTACATAATTAATATAAATTTCTTTATCAAGCCCTCCGATATTTTTCAAAAATTCTACTAAATCACCTTTTACCATTTCTTCATAAGAATCATCTATTTCTATAAAGAAATCTTTTATTCCATTTTCAGAGTTGTATTTATGAATGTCATTATATATTAATCCTTCTAAATAAGACATCTTTAATAATAATCCTGAACCATTACATACTTTACATGGCTCTTCCATATATTCATATATACTTTTTCCAATTCTCTTTCTAGAAATCTGAACTAGGTTTAATTCAGTAAATGGATATATCTTTAAATTTCCTATGTCATCCTTTAAAGCTTCTCTTAATTCCTTCATTACAATAGCCTTATGTGATTTATCCCTTAAATCAATAAAATCAATAATAATAATTCCACTTAAATTTCTTAGAAGAATTTGTCTTCCTATTTCTCTTGCTGCTTCAATATTAGTATCTAATATTGTTTTCTCAAAGCTTCTCTCTTTGATGTTCTTGCCTGTATTTACATCTATTACATACATAGCTTCAGTTTTATCAATTACTATAGATCCACCACAAGGCAGTATTACTTTATTATGTCTTAACTTTAATAATTCCTTTTCAATTTCATAATAATCAAAAAGACATGCATCATGATTAAAGTAACTTATTTTAACATTATCCTCATTTTTTAAATACTCAGTAATAAAGTCATAGTCATCTTTATCATTAACAACTATTCTTACTGGTTCATTACCAAGCTTATCTCTCAAAACTTTTCTAATTGCAAGGTTATCGCCATAAAGTTTTCCGAGTTTTGAAGAATATTTCATCCTTCTTCTTATTTCTAAAAGTTCATTTTCTAAAATTGTTCTTTCATGTTGCAATTCTTCAATACTAACATTAGCAGCTTCAGTTCTAACAACAATGCCAGCATCTTTAATTTCTTTTAGTTCAGCTAAAATTAATTCTTGTTTAACCTCATCTTTAAATCTTCTAGAAAATTGAATTCCAGATCCTGTTCCTTCGATAACCATATATTTTGAAGGAAGTGCATACTTAGTAGTAAGCTTAGCCCCTTTATTATTTAAAGGTTCCTTTATAACTTCTACTAAAATTTCTTGACCTTTTTTGATTCCTATTTCTTTAAGTTCATTACTAAAATAAAGATATCCTTCTTTATCAAGACCTAAATCTACAAATATAGAATTGGTAGCTGGAATTATATTCTTTACTCTTCCTTTATATATTTCACCAATTACAGGTTCATTTGTCTTTTCATCAACAATACATTCTTGTAATATATTTTTATTTCTTATCGCAATTCGTAGATTTTTTTCTCTTCTCTCTATAAAAATCTCTTTCATTTAACAACACACCTACCTAACTTTGCTAAGCGGTACATATTTTCCATCCTTTAAGAAATACATATCTTCTCTTTTTATATCTACAAAAGCATTTTCATTTACACCTGTTGTATGCTCTTTTATATAATTAACCAAAAGATCAGCTGATAAATGTTCACGGCTTCCTGATTGAATTAATGTGTGAATTTCTAAAACATCGTCTTCAACTTTAAATTCAAATTGATAAACTAAAGACTTTATATCAACTTCACTTTCTCCTCTTTTACTTTTCTTTATTGTAACCCATTCTTCTTCAGCTAACAGATTATTAATTTCCTCCTCTAACTTTTCAGTATTGTTGTATTTAACCTTTATAACATAACTACATGCATCAATTAATGCCATTGCTTGAGGAAGTTTCTTTTCATTTTCAATATTAACAATCTTAGTTGCAGTTAAAAATCTTATTCCCATAGCACTTTTAGCATTTAATCTATCTACTATTTCTTGTTCATCAACTTCCTCAGTTAAAACTAAATCAGCATACTCTCCTGAGGAATAAACACCAACTGATAGTGGTTGTGCTATTGATAATGCTAAATGTGGGTTAAATCCCTTTGAATAGCTAGCAGGAAGTTGTGCCCTCCTAACTGTTTTTTGAATAGTTCTCATTAAGTCTAAGTGAGCTATAAATTTAACTTCACTTTCCTTTGTATATTTAATTAGATAACGCACCTGCAAAACACTTCCCATCTTTAAAGTTTACATTAATTCCACAGCCAGTACATCCTTTTCTGCAGTTTTGAGTAAGTTGGCCCTTTTTAGCCTTTTCATTTTCTATTTCTAAATACTTTCTATTAACACCAATATCTATGAAATCCCAAGGTAATATTTCATCATAACTTCTTTCTCTATATGCATAAAAGTCTCCATCAACATTACATTCCTTTAAAGCTTCTTGCCAAATTTCAAAGTTAAAGTATTCTGACCATCCATCAAACTTAGCTCCTTTTTCAAAAGCCTTAATTAACACATCACACATTCTTCTATCACCTCTAGCAAATAATGCTTCCATATATGATGTTTGTTGATGATGATACTGATACCATATACTTCTAGAATGAATAGATTCCTTAACTGCTGCAATCTTTTCATTAACTTCATCAATCTTAGCCATAGGTGCCCATTGAAATGGTGTAAATGGTTTTGGTATAAGAATTGAAGTACTTACTGTAATCTTAAGCCCTTTACTTCTAACCCCTTTAGGAATTGAGAAGTATTCATCTTGGATTTTATGTGCAAGTTCACCTATTGCTCTACAATCATCTAAGTTCTCATAAGGAAGACCAACCATGAAGTAAAGTTTTATAGTATTCCATCCTGATTCAAAGGCATTTTTAGCTGCTTTAAGTATTTTATCTTCTGTTAATCCTTTATTTATAACATCTCTCATTCTTTGAGAACCTGCTTCTGGTGCAAAGGTTAATCCAGTCTTCTTAACCTTTTGAATTTCTTTAATTAAATCAACATCAAATGCATCAACTCTTATTGATGGAAGTGCTACTGCAACTTTATTTTTACTGTGTTCCTCCATTAAATCATGTACAAGACATGATATATCAGAATAATCACAAGTACTTAATGATGAAAGTGAAACTTCTTGATATCCAGAATTATTAATTAAGTTTCTCGCTTGTTTTAATAATGTTTCTCTGCTTTTTTCTCTAACTGGTCTATAAATCATTCCTGCTTGACAAAATCTACATCCATTAGTACAACCTCTAAATAATTCAAGAGATATTCTATCGAATACTATATCTGTATATGGTACTAATATATCTTCAGGGAAATCAACACCATCAAAATCAGCAATAATTCTCTTTTGAACAGTCTTTGGTACATCATCATATTTAGGTTTAAATTCCTTTATTGTTCCATCTTCGTTGTATTCTACATCATATAATGAAGGTACATAAATACCTCTTATATGTGATATTTCTCTTAAAAACGCTTTCTTATCCCATTTTCCACTGTTCTTATGTTTTGCATAAACATCAAGAACATCATTCATCATTTCTTCACCTTCACCAAGTTCAAAGAAATCAAATATTCCATAAAGAGGTTCTGGGTTATATGCACATGATCCACCAGCCATAATTACCGGATCATCATTTGTTCTATCTTCTGCTCTTATTGGTATTCCCGCCATATCAAGCATATTTAATATATTTGTATAACTCATTTCATATTGAAGTGTAAATCCTAATAAATCAAATTCAGTTAAAGGATCCTTTGTCTCAAGAGCATATAGAGGTATATTATTTTTCCTAAGTTGCTCTTCCATATCTGTCCATGGAGCAAAAACTCTTTCGCAATATGTATCTTTTCGTGCATTGATAGTATGATATAAAATTCTCATTCCTAAGTGAGACATTCCAACTTCATAAGTATCTGGAAAACAGAAAGCAAATCTTATATCTACCTTTTTGGTGTCTTTTACTACTTGATTTAATTCTCCGCCAATATATCTTGATGGCTTTTCTACTTGACATAGAATATCATCTGTTACTCTTTTCATTACTCTTATTAAAGCCTCCTAACAAACTTCTTTGCTTATTTTCACATTATTATATTTTAACATAACTCTTACAATATAGAAAATAACAATTTTTAGCTCAAAGTTACTAGTTTAATTATCTAATTATTGCATTGCTTAATTCCCATACATTTGTCAAAACTAGTTTTCATTGACATTGCTAATGATAAAACAAATAAAATTACTTCAATAATTATAGCTATTAAACTATTACTACTCAAAAAAAACTCAAATGTTATTACCACTAATATCATTAACACCAAAAACATTATTTTTAAGCATGATGGTTCTTGCATTTCCTTTTGTGTTATTGTAGGTATGACAACATTAATAAAAATTAGTGTAATTAACATATCTGATATCAGTACATTATAATCATAGCCTTTTAATGCTTGAACAAGTATATATGAAAGTAGAATTGGAATAAAGTAAAGTAAATAATTTAATTTTATAATATTCTTAGCTTTTATTCCCAACACATTTAATGCAACATATTTCTTAGCATCTATTCCATAATTAGATATGAGAATAAAAAGTACTATAATTGAAGCTACTTTAGTATCTATTACTAACGCAATAAAAGTAATCATAAATAAACCTATTTGATCTGGAAACATACCGCTTTTGACAAGATTTATATATGTCTTAATTAAATTCATATTATCACCTACTTAATTGTCCAATTTCCTTTTTTTACTTTTTTCTTAATATATATATAATTAAAATAATAACATATTAATAATGTTATTAATCCCAATGCTATACCAACCATGCTACTTCCTAAAAGAACAAAGAAATGGGATTCTTGTATAAAACGGATAATATTCTCATTAAAATGCGAATAAACATCAACCACCAAAATCATCAAAAACACCAATAAGTACATAATCAAACTTAATTTTCTAAACATACTAAACTTCTCATCATACTTGGATATACTTATTATTACTGATGAAATAACAAAAAATATCATAAAAACACTTAATATACCTCTTGCTATTATTTCATCGCTTGAATTAAATCCAACTAAATACATAGATATATAAGGAATTAAAAGATAAAGTACTGCTATATTACTTCTAATCATTCTTCCTTTAATTAACTGTTCTTTCTTAATAGGTAAAAACTCAAGCATTGCCCCTATATTAACAGCATTTGTCCTCTTCCAACTATCTAAATCACTTCTCCAAAACAAAGGTGAGTATATAAATATCCACAATATAATTTTAGTTACACTATTTAAATTTATTCCATCAAAACATTCTGTAATAAACATTAAATAAAATGCAAAAACAAGAATTATGGTAAAACCAAAGCCATTATCTTCTCCAAAATTTAATACAGAAATAACTTTACTTTTATTCACTCTTCTTCCCCCCTAAGATAAAATACTTTAATAATTTTTCAACATTAGGCAAAGACTTAGTAACTAAGTCATTGGAATCCTTTAAATCTTGTCTACATATTAATCCCTCAAAATAATTTGAATTCTTTTCTACCCCTATAAATTTATCACTAAACTCATCATAATTTTTTATATTCCCTTTAACTATTACGTACTTTTCTTGAATCTCATCAATAGGCGCTGACTCCTTAATTGAACCTTTATCAATAACTGTAATATAATCAGCAATCTTATCTAAATCAGATGTAATATGAGTTGATATAATAGCTGCTCTACTTTTCTCTTCATCCACATAATCTCTAATTACATTCATAATTTCATCTCTAGATATGGGATCTAAATTAGCAGTAGCTTCATCTAAAATTAATAATTGGGGTTTATGTGCTAATGCCAACGCTATCATAGCTTTCATCTTCATTCCCAACGATAATTCTCTTGTTTTCACATTACGCGGAACATCAAATTCACTTAAATAAAATCTCAATGCATCCATATCAAAATCATTATAAAAACTTCTGAACATTTTCACATGCTGATTAATATTCTTGTCCTCTAAAAGGTATGATTCAGAAGGTACATAACCTATATAATTTTTCACCTCTTCTTCATCATCTATATTATCTTTTCCCAATACCTTTATTTGACCAGAATCTCTATTAAAAGAATTTAAAATTAATTTCAATGTACTTGTCTTTCCAGCTCCATTTTTTCCTACGAACCCCATTATTGCGCCTTCTTTAACATTAAAACTGACATTTCTTAATTTGAATTCTCCTAACTTTGCTGATAATCCTTCTATTTTTAATACATCAGTCATCACTATCACTCCCAAAATTTATCTATCATTCTTAAAACTTCTTCTTTTTTACAATTATTAATCTTTAGTTTCTTAAGTATTTCTTCTAATTGTTCAAAATATACCTGTTTATTCTTTTCCATTAATGCTCTAGCATCATTTACTCTTATAAAAGTTCCTACCCCTGACACAGAGTAAGTTATCCCTCCTTTTTCGAGTTCTGAATAAGCTCTTTTTATTGTTATAGTACTAACCCCCAATTCTTTAGCCAATCCTCTTACTGAAGGCAACATATCATTTTCTTTTAAGTTTCCTTCAACTACTTGTTTCTTAACATATTTAACAATCTGATTATAAATAGGTATTCCACTGGTGTAATCTAATACTAAATTCAACCAATCCACTCCTCACTGTGTATCTTGTATATCCACACTATACACCCTTATTATTCCATAGTCAATACATTTTGTATTAAATGTAAAAATAATGAAATATTGTTTTTAAACTCTCATCAATTTATTAAAAAAGAAGTACATGATGTACTCCCTTTTAAAAACCTATTTAATTCTTTAACACCTTAATCCTCAATAGTTCTTCTAATGTAATATTGCCATACTCCTTCAATGCATTTATTATTTCATTCTCATATAAAATTCCTAGAAGTTGCAGTTCCTCATCTAACACAAAAAAAGTATTGAACTTATTATTATCCAATAGGCTCAAAACTTTTATTAAGTCTTTTTTATAATATAGAGAAATACTTCTATTCTCCATATAATCATGTTTTAAAATATTTCCTCGCTTTTTAAATATATTTCCCATGATTATATACATAGTCTTCTCCTTTTCTAAAAAAGTAGCATATGTTATCAAAAAAGCTGCTAGCAATAAACTAAAATTAGCCTTATGTATATATACTGTTGAACAAAATAATATCAAAATAACGATACTTATGCCAAAACTAATGTTTGTTAATATTTTCTTAGTTTTCTTATACAAAAACTTTTTTCCTAGTATTATTTCCATAATCCTGATTCCATCCAAAGGATATGCCGGTAAAATATTAAATAAAAATAAGCATAAATTAATATTTATAAATTGCTTTCCCACTTGTATATTATAAAAATCCTTTGAAAACATAAAAATTATAGCAATCAATAAGTTTAACAGAGGCCCGGCAAAGAATACTACCAATTTTTTATTATCCGTTAAATCATCTAAGTCCTTAATCTCTGCCTTTACCCCTGCTATATGCAATTTCACATTATAATATCTAATTCCAAATTTATTAGCTGCAACAATATGTGCAACCTCATGTACTATAGCCCAAATAAAACCATAAAATAATGTACTATTTACTCTACAAATAACTAAAAGTATAAAGAATTGAAGTAGAAAAATTTTAGTTTTCTTCTTCATATTTATCTCCTAATAAATTGCTTAATACTATGCTTCTTTCAAAGATGATAAATCTAACAAATCTCCTGGACTCTTTTCATTCCCCATATAAATCATTTTGAATTCTATTCCTTTTTTCTTATCAGAATCAACATTGCCTGCTTTTCCAATAACTTGTCCTTTAGCAACTTTATCACCTTTTTTTACATTAATAACTGATAACAACCCATAATAACTTTCTACACCATTATCATGATTAATTAATAAATATTTATTTTCTCCTTCATCTACACTCTCTTCAACAATACCATCATATACTGATAATATATCATTTTCCCCTTCAGTTATTATATCTATTGAATTGCTTGATTCTTGTGATTTAGTCACAATTCCACTTACTGGCACTATATAATTATCTTTAATTTTTTCCTTTAATGTTTTTTCTCCATTTACTGCACTATTAATTTCATCTATATAATCAAGTATTCTTTCTTTATATTCTTCTGTATCCGGAATATTTATAGACATAATAGCATCCTTAATATTTATTTTTTCATCCATAAGTTCTTTTGTCTCATTATATACAGCTTTTGTTTGCTGTAATGGAATCATTTTTATAGTTAGAATCAAACAAATCAATAACAATGCTCCAACTAACTGATACAACAGCTTTTTTGTCCACCTTTCAGCTAATCCATAATTTTTATCAACCTTATTTTGTGGCTTCTTCGAATATCCTTGTAAATTTAACCTATTATTAGTTGATTTTCTGCCTATTCCTCCATAGTATCTTTCATATTGTTCCCTATAATTCCCCATAACGCTCCTCCAACAAGTTATCTACTTATATTATATTTTGTATTAATTTAATTATGAATAAAGTACGTTTATAAGGAAATTTTCTACTTTGCTATAGTATAAAAAAAGCATTATTGTATATAATATCATATACAATAATGCTCAAAATAATATTTAAAAACGTATTGATTTTTTCCTCATTCCTACATTTAAAACTAATGACAATGCCATTGTTGTTGTTAATAATGAACTACCACCATAACTCATAAGTGGCAGTGTAATACCTGTTATAGGAAGTAAACCTATTACCATTCCTATATTTTGTGTAATTGCAAATAAGAAATATGATATTAATCCAATACACATTAATGATGCCATTCTATCTTTAGTATTTCTAGCTACAGCAAGCATTCTTGAAATTAAAACTCCATACATAATAAGTAATAGAATTGCACCAATTAATCCCCAGTTTTCTGCAGTTGCTGCAAATATAAAATCTGTTTGGATTTCTGGCACATGAGTACCACCATAACTTAGTGAAGAATTAGCACTTAATGATGGTCCTGTTCCAAATATACCTCCTGAACCAATTCCAATAAGCCCTTGGTTTAACTGATATCCAGACGATGAATCATCTGTTTCAGGACTCATAAAAGAAATAATTCTAGATTTTTGGTGAGGAAGTATTATTCCTGAATTCCATAAGACAACTACTGCAATTAGTAGTGCTAAAAATCCTCCACCTATAATTCTTCGATCTAAGCCTGCAATATATAACATTCCTAATACTATAAAGAAGCATACCATTCCCATTCCCATATCTGGTTGTATAATTATTAATAGAACTGGTAACCCCACATAAAAAGCCATTTTAACAATGTTTTTAAAGCTATATATCTGACAATCTATATCATCTAATATTTTTGCAAACATTAATATTATTGCAAACTTAGCAACTTCTGCAGGTTGCATATTCATAATTCCAAGTCTAATCCATCCTCGTGCACCATTAACCTTAACGCCAATACCCGGAATCCAAACTGCAACAAGCAATGCAACTGAACCCCAGTAAATAACAGGAACATACCTAAAAATCACCCTATAATCTATAGCAACTAAAAAGTATAATGCTATCATTGATACAATGAAAGCTCCTGCCTGTTTTTTTATAAAAAAATATGGACCATAGTTTTCAATTCCGCCTTTTGTACATAAATAAATATTAAGCATTCCATATATCATTATTAGTATCATTGATATCAATAATGCCTTATCTATATCTTTTATTAATCTAAAGTCTAGTTTATATCTATTTAACCATCTTTTGTTAATCAACGATTTTCTGCCTCCACCTTTTAATAATAATATTTACATTATATATTATTATTCCTTTTTTCTCTACAATAAAACAAGAATCTTGTAAAATTATAAGAAATATTTAATATCATTAACAAAGCAGAAATAATATTTTGAATTAAAAGTGAATTTCTTTCTTTCTCATGCCAATATTAATTACTAATGCTATCATCATCATTGTTGTAACTAAAGATGTACCCCCATAACTCATTAGCGGAAGAGTTATACCAGTTATAGGTAGAAGTCTTACAAGCATTCCAATATTTTGAGTTATCGCAAATAGAAAATATGAAGCTATTCCTACGCATACTAAAGATGCAAATCTATCTTTACTCTTCCTTGCAGTATATATTATCCTATAAATCAGTAATGCATACAAACCTAATAAGGATATCGCTCCAATAAATCCCCAATTTTCTGCAGTTGTTGAAAAAATAAAATCTGTTTGAATTTCAGGTACATGAGTAGCAGCATATCCTTTTACAACATCAGTTTTTAATGTTGGTCTTATTCCTAAAATACCACCCGAACCTATTCCAATTAACCCTTGATACAATTGATATCCTTCAGCTGTATCCTGAAATTCTGGATCTAATAATGATGTTATTCTTTCCTTTTGATAGTTGTGTATTATTCCTATATTCCACGCAATAATAATTGCTGTAATAAGTGCTAGTCCTCCCCCAATTAGTACTTTTTTATCAATACCAGCTATATATATCATTCCAAGTATTATAAAAAAACATACCATTGTCATCCCCATATCTTTTTGTATAAGTATTAAAATCATAGGAATTCCAAGATAAAATGCTATCTTAAGCAAATTTTCTTTTTTCATTATATTACAATCAACTTCATCTAGAATCTTAGCAAACTTTAATATAATTGCTATTCTAGCCATTTCTGATGGTTGAAAATTCGTAATTCCTAATCTAATCCATCCTCGTGCACCATTTATTTTAAGACCTATTCCCGGAATCCATACTGCAATTAAAAGAACTATTGATACCCAATAAAAAACATCAATATACCTATAAAAGATTCTATAATCTATTGCTAAAATAAAATACATGATTATAAGAGCTACAATAAAATAAGCACCTTGACGCTCAATAAAATATAATGGTGGATAATTTTCAATTCCTCCCTTTGTACACAAATATATATTTAACAATCCAAATAGTGTAATTATTATACTAGATAATAATATTGTAATATCAATATACTTAAGTAATTTACTATCTATTTTATACCTATCAAGAATTCCCCTAGTTTTAAACACATATTCTCCTCCAATCAAAATAAACCTAATATAATTATAGCTCATACACTAGTTTTTCTCTATATTGTACCTAATTTTAATATTTTTGTAATATTCTTCTACAAAATTACCTTTTAATCTAAATATAAATGTCTATAAAAAAGAGGATATGCTTATAAGCATATCCTCTTTAATTATCTACCACGTACACCCTTTATCGGTATATTGGCAATTAAAGATGCAGGACTTTCTCCTTCAACTGCTTCACTCTTAGTTACCGCAATTTCCACATCTTCTGCTGATATTTCTATATACTTAGATAAAACCTCTAAGATTTCTCCTCTCATTCTATCCAATGTTTCAGCTGGAATTTCTCCTCTATCATGAATAAGGATTAATCTTAATCTATCCTTGGCTACATCTTTTGGTTTTTGTTTATTTCCAAATCCACCAAAAATTCCCATACCAGTCACCCCCTACTTACGACCAAATAGTTTCTTTAATGATCCAAATAAACCTGCTGAACTAGTATTTAAATCCATTAACGGAACATCTTCTCCCAATATTCTCTTAGCAATATTTCTATAAGCTTGACCTGCTTGAGCTTTATCTTCTAAAACAATTGGTTCACCTTTATTAGTTGAAACTGTTATTGCTTTATCATCAGGAACAACCCCTATAAGTTTAACTGATAATGTCTCTATTATATCTGACACATCAAGCATATCGCCTCTTTTTGTCATTTCATAATTTAATCTATTAACAATTACAGAATGATCTTCTAATCCTTTAGCATCTAACTTTCCTATAACTCTATCAGCATCTCTTACTGAAGTTATTTCTGGATTAACCACTATTAAAGCTCTATCTGCTCCTATAACAGCATTCTCAAAACCTTGTTCTATTCCTGCTGGAGAATCAAGTAAAACAAAGTCAAATTCTTCCTTTAATTCTTCAACAAGTTTAAGCATTTGAGATGTACTTATATCGTCTTTATCTTTAGTTTGTGCTGTTGGAAGTAAGCATAAATTAGGGAATCTCTTATCCTTAATTAAAGCTTGTTTTAATCTACATCTTCCTTCTATTGCATCTATTAATGTATATACTATTCTATTTTCTAATCCCATTAATACATCCAAATTTCTTAATCCAGTATCACCATCTACAACAACAACCTTTTTACCTAATGCTGCTAAAGCTGTTCCTATATTTGCAGTAGTTGTAGTTTTACCTACTCCACCTTTTCCTGATGTTATAACTATCGAAACTCCCATTAAATTTCCCTCCGCATATTATATATATTTATTTGTTAAATAAGGTTCTACGATAATGGCCTTTTCTTTAACTCTTGCCACTTCTGGATACCTTGGTTTCTCATAATCATCTGGAGAAATAGCTATTATATCTCCAATTTTTAATATCTTAGGTTGCAATGAAAATGCAGCAATCACAGCTTTATTATTACCTGTTGTACCCGCAAATACATTTCCTTTTACAACTCCTAAAACTATAATATTTCCTCCTGCATGTACTTCTGCACCATTATTAACATCACCAATAATCACTATATTTCCAGGGAAATTGACACTTTGCCCTCCCCTTACAGTTCTTCTTAAAAACTTAGTTCTTCCTTCGTAAATCCCATTAAAAATCTTCGAATCTTTTTCCTTATCCTTTATACTATTTTCTTCGATTATTATATCTTTGACACCTATTTCTTCAAATAATATTTCTTTTAGTTCCTTCATATTCTTCTCTGTAAATAAAGAAATATCTATATTTATGTATAAAGTTGAATCCTTATAAAATTTTTTTCCTCTAGATAATTTTTCTTTCAGAATATCAAGCATTTCATCAAATCCACTAAATTTATTCATATCTACTAGTGCATTTAATCCATTCTTATTTCCCTTAATAACTACTCCACTATTATCCATTGGTTACCCTCCACCAATTATATATCTACCAATTTATTCTATTTTTTCTTTAATAATTTATTTTTATACTTATTCTTTCTAATTATATCATTAATACTAATTATTTTACAGTATATATTGAACAAATAAAGCGAAACTAGTTATATTAAAACTAATTTCGCTTAAAAACTTAATTTTTCGCTTTATTGTCAGGAGCATTTTGTGAAATAGTTTCTACATATTTTTTATAATACTCTGATGTATAATTAGGATTTGCTTGTAATATTCTATCTTTAAAATATTGTTCATAAACTGATCTGGCAACTCTAGCTGCACTACCACCATGTCCACCATCATAAATAACAGAAACCACTGCTATTTCTGGTTTATCAGCGGGAGCAAAACCTACATATGTTGCATATGGAGCTCTACCAACTTCGTATTGGTCATCCCTAAAATCCGCTGTACCTGTTTTACCAGCCGTCTTAATAACATCAGTTGGAAATCCTTCAAAAGCTAGTGCTGCAGTACCATCTTCAGCATCATTAACATTTTCCATACCTTCAACTATTGTTTTCCATGTAACATCACTTATATCAATTTTGTTTAATACTTCAGGTTTATATTCTTGTATTACTTTTCCATCCGGACTAGTAATCTTACTTACATAATGTAACTTATACCTAGTACCTTTATTAGCTAAAGTAGAAACATACTGGGCTAATTGTATTGGTGAAAAGTTATTTATATTTTGTCCAATGGCACCTTGAACTTGATTTGAAGGTGTTGTAATCTGCGCAATTACATCAAATACAATATATCTTGCAATAACATCTGAAACAGTTGTTACTTGTTTATCAATAGTACTGCCATAAGTAGAAAGATTATTTTTGTATTTTTCTGAAAGATTCATGATATTTTTCACATCATCCTTGATATCTCTCAACAACTGTTCATAAATTCCATTCATATTTACTTCTTCATCAGTAACATTATTTAATGTAGTCTTAAGTTTTTCTTTTAAAGTTGTTTTAGCTTGTTTTAATTCGTCACTATCATCTTCATTGTCAGAATAATCAAAAGGACAAAATACTGTTCCATTATATTTACCTGACTCTAAATAATCTCTTAAAGCAAATTTATAGTTTTCAATAAAATTCTCCTTTATACTTTTAAAGTTATAAGTTTGTCCAAAATTCTCTTCAATCTCAATACCTGTACTTCGTTTTTCATCACCATCTGGATTAAATCCAAGACCAAATTGCCATGCATATTTAGCAATTGCATTTTCAGCTTCTCCCTTTGATAATCCTTCATCTAATCCTTTTTCATATAGTTTATAAGCAACTTCGTAGAAAAAGAAGTTACAAGATTGTTCTATTGCACCTTTTACATTTAATCTACCATGGCCTCCTGCCTTCCAACACTTTGCATCCAAATTACCATATACATCTGGATGCGTATTAAAAATATAAGTATCATTAATCGTATCCGTTGGAGAAATAACCCCTTCCTCAAGTCCCACTAATGCTGTCAATGGTTTAAATGTTGAACCTGGAGGGATAAGACCTTGAGTAGCATAATTATATAATCGTTTAGGATATAAATCATAACTATCTGTTCTCGAACCATCTTCATTTAATGGAAATAAGTCATTTGTTGTTTTATTTAATCCAAACTTAGAAATAATCTGCTGCGCATAAGCTTCATAATCAGGATTTAAATAATAATTTCTCTTATCATCTGATAATTTTCCACTAGCAAAATCATTTGGATTATAGCTTGGATATGATACACTTGCTAGTATTTCACCTGTATTTACATTAACTACAACTGCAGCTCCTCTATTAGCACCTTTATAACTATGGGGCCCATCTGAAGTTGTAGATGCATATGCTATACTATCTTTTAATGATTGTTCTGCAACATATTGTATATCCTTATCTATTGTTGTATATACATTGTTTCCTGGATACGACTCCAACTGAAAAAGATTCTGTGTAATTTGTCCTTTTGAATTAACCTTTACAGTTGTTCCGCCTTTTACTCCCTTTAATTGATCTTCAAAGGCTGCTTCTATTCCAGATACACCTATTAAATCCTTTGATGCATCATAACCTTTAAGTTCATATTTTTCTTTGCTCGTTTCATCAATAGATGCAATATATCCTATAGCTGAAGATGCTAATTCATTATAAGGATACTCCCTTTCCGGCTCTATGTTGACATATATCCCCGGAAGATTATTCAAATTTTGCATTATTGCTGAATATGTTTCCTTTTTTACATCACTAGCTATAGTAACAGATTGATCTCCCTTAAATGATTGCATTTTCATTTTATCTTTAACAACCATATATCTTCTAATATCTTCAAAACTATATTTTTCTAAGAGTAATTTAGTAAGTTCTTCACCAGTCATATCTTTATATTCTCTAATCTTTTCCTTTGAAGGATCTGGATCTATCAAATTAATCAAATTGTAATTTTTTACTAAGTAGTAGAATGTTTCCTTAGGAGAAACATTCATTAACGCATCATTTATTTCTGAAATTTCCTTTTCTGTTAAATCACCAGTCTTGTCCCCAAATAATTTTTTTTGAATATTTTCATTAAGACCTCTATCCCTTTTAAATCTTAATTCCTCACTTTGTTTGCCTGAATCTGTTGTTGACTTGTAATCAAAGTATACATCGTCATTATTTCTAACTCTTAACACAAAATTATCATCAAATTGATCATCATTTCTTTTAAGTATTTTTGAAATTTCATCAATTGTTGTATACAAGTTTTTATCTGCCTCAACTGTACTTGTATATGTAACAGTATAAGTTTGTTTATTTCTTGCTAAAGCATTTCCATTACAATCATATATTGTTCCTCTAGGAGCTTTTGCAGAAATAGTTTTAGTAGCTGTAGTATTTGCTTTATCAACATAATCATCATGTTTAAAAACTTGTATATATAATAATTTAATACTTATAACCGTAAAAATAATAGCCATTATTATAATAAAAGTATTATATCTTGATGGTTTTTTTCTTCTTTTTGGTCTATTTACTATCATACTACCACTCCATCCGTTAATATAACTTTTTTATGAAATTTGAATTTATTCCATCTTAACCCTTATTATTATACTCTATTTAACTTTGCCAATCTATACAGATTTTAACTTTATATTACTTTTAACAAATATGTAATAAACAAAATAAAAAAGAAGGCACATCATTTGTACCTTCTTCTTAAACTATTAAGTTGTTTGTTCACTATTACCAAGTCCATTAACAACATATTTTTGGAATGATTCTGATTTTGCTGCATAATTCGGATCAATTTCAAGTATTCTATCCTTAAAGTATGCTTCGTATACTGCTCTTGCAACTGGAGCTACATATCCACCATGACCTCCATCATATACAACTGCAACAACAGCAATTTCCGGACTATCTGCAGGTGCAAAACTTATATACGTAGCAAAAGGCGCTCTACCATTTTCATATTGAGTTTCTGAAAAATCTGCAGTACCAGTTTTACCTGCTGTTGTTATTTCTGCTGGGAACCCATTAAACGCAGATGTAGCAGTTCCTTCTTCATCATTATTAACCTTCTTCATTCCTTCTACAACAGCTTTCCATGTTTCCTCCGACATATTAATACTATCAAGAACCTGAGGTTGAAATTCTTGTAAAATTTCACCTTCTGGACTAGTTATTTTATCTACATAATGAAGTGAATATCTAGTTCCTCCATTAGCAATGGTAGATATATATTGTGCAAGTTGCATAGGAGTGAATGTATTCATCCCTTGCCCTATAGCTGCATATACTTCTTGCGCAGGTGATAATATTTCAGAACGTTTATCATTAGTTACAAATCTAGAAATAACTTGAGCTACAATTGCTGCTTGCTTATCAATGCTAACTGTTCCCTTTCCAGATGACTCATAAGTTACAACATTTTGTTTATACTTTTCTGAATTATTCATTATAGTTTTAACATCATCTATTATGACATTAGTAAATTCATCAGTATTAATAGTATCATTTCCTGTTATTTCACTGAATCTTTTATTTATTTTATCTTTTAATGATTCTTTCGCCTTACTTACAACTTCTATATCTTCATCATTAGTAGAGTAATCAAAAGGAACAAAATAAGTTATGCCCTTATAATTTCCTGTTTCTAAATAGTCTCTTAATTCAAATTTACCATAAAGTATTGATTGATTTTTAAATGATTGAAAATTATAAACTTGACCGAAATTTTCTTCGATTTCGATTCCTGTACTTGCATTTTGTTGCCCATTAGGGTCTACTCCCAAACCAAATTTCCATGCATATTTTGCTAAGCTATCTACTGCTTCAGCCTTCGTTAATCCATTTGATAATGCTTGAGTGTATAATCTATAGGCTACCTCATAGAAAAAATAGTTACAAGATACTTCTAGTGCACCACTTACATCTAATGCACCGTGAGTACCATGGTAATTTGAATATATTAAACATTCTGGACCAAATGCTCCTCCATAAACATCTGGATGCTCTGTAAACTTTCCTCTATCAACTATAGTGCTATCTGGTGTAATAACTCCACTTTCCAACCCTGCAACACTAGTAAGTGGTTTAAATATTGATCCTGGAGGCACTAAACCCTGAGTCGCATAATTGTAAAAAGGTCTTGGATATAAATCATATTGATCTTTTCTCAATCCATTTTCATCTTTTGGAAACAGCTCATCCACTGACTTATTTAGTCCTAATCCTTGAATAATTTCAGTTCCAAAAATTTCGAGATCAGGACTAAAATATTCAGCATTTTCTTCACTAGTTAATTGTCCTGATATAGCAAATTTATTAGGATCATAATTTGGATAAGATACACTGGCTAATATTTTTCCACTATTAACATCAACAGCTATAACTGCACCTCTATTAGCTCCTTTGAATGTATGTGCAGCATCAGATGTACTTCTTATTTTCTCCATTGTATCAATAAGTGATTGCTCTGCTGCATATTGTATATCCTTATCTATTGTTAAATGAACACTATTACCAGGATAAGATTCTAATTTGAATAGTTCTTCTGTAATTCTACCTGATGAATTTACTTTAACAGTAGTTCCACCTTTAGTTCCTTTCAATTGGTCTTCAAATGCTGCCTCTATACCAGAAACTCCAATTAAATCTGTTGAAACATCGTAACCTCTTAATTCATACTTTTCAGAATTTGATGAATCAATGGGAGATAAATATCCTAATACTGATGATGCTAATTCATTATATGGATAATATCTTGTTGGTTCTACCTTGATATCAATTCCTAATAAATCATCTAAAGATTGAACTATCATTAAATATGTATCTTTACTTATATTACTAGCAATAGTAACTGATTTATATCCTTTATAACTTTGCATTTTAATTTGATCTTTTACAAGGATATATTTTCTAAGGTCACTATATGTATATTTATCTAGCAAAAGATTAGTTATTTGTTCCCCTGTCATTTCCTTATACTCTTTTTCTCTTTCTTCTGAAGGGTTAGGATCAATCAAAGAAATCAACCCATATTTTTTAACTAAATCGCAGAATACCTGTTTAGGTGATATTTCAATTAATAAATCATTAACTTTAGCATTCTCATCATCAGTTAAATCTTTATTATAGTCCTCGCCGAATAATTCTTTTTCAATATCATCATTAAAATTTCTATCTCTTTTAAATCTTATTTCTTCTATTCTTTTCCCTACATCTGTTGTTGCCGTATAGTCAAAATAAGGATTATCATTTTCATCTACTTTCAAAATAAATGTATCATCTAACCCTTCTCCATTTATAGAAAGTATATCAATAATCTTATCTATTGTAGAAAATAAACTAGCATCAGCTTCCGTTGTGCTAGTATATTTGACTGCATAAGTTTGTTTATTTGTTGCTAATACATTTCCTTTTGCATCATAAATTATACCTCTAGGTGCTTTTTCTGAAACAAATTTTGTTGATGTATTATTAGCTCTTTCTACGTAATCATCATATTTTAGAACTTGCAAATAGACAAGTTTTCCAGTAATGATAGTAAAAATAATTATCATAATTGTAAAAAAAGTTGTATATCTTGAACTCTTTTTTTTCTTCTTTGGTTTGTTTACAATCATTTAAAACCTCCATGTACTACGTTTATCTTCCCTATAAAAAAACTTCAGCATTAGTCTATAAAATAAAAACATAATTACTGAATTATAAAGTCCTGATAACATACCCCTAAATAGTTTTAAACTTATATTTTCCTTTAAAAAATAAAATATAATGTATACCCCTAAAAATTTAAATACTGTAGTTACTAGCGCAATTATTATAGGCACAAGACTTTTTTCTCTCCATATCTTTTCGCCTACAATAGCAACAAAATAGCATAGAATTAAATTAATAAAACAATTTATTCCGAATACATTTGAAAAGAATATATCTTGTAAAATACCACTCATTAATGCAATGATTATTGATTCTTCTCTTCCATTAATTAATGAATACCCAATAGCAAAAACAAACAAAAAGCTAGGCCAAGCCCCTCTTATAGCTATAAAAGGGGCAAATGTGTTATCCAAACATAGCAACAAACATGATACTAAAAATAAAACCACTCTTTTCTTCATATTTCACCTCTTAGTCTTCATACTGAACATCAATAGAATTTTTAGGTACTATTACGAATAATTCTTCTATCTTATTAAAATCAACAGATGGTTCTACTATTGCTGTTTTCATCACCTTTACTTTGTCTTCTGAAACAGAGATTACTTTTCCAATTTCCACTTCTTTAGGATAAACCATACCTATTCCTGAAGTAACAATTGTATCTCCTTCTTTAACTTCTGAATCAATTGGTAAATCAGTCACTTGAACTAAATTTTTATTATTAGTTGAATCTCTATATCCCGAAAGCATTCCAGTTTGATCTCTTGTTTCATTAACCATTACACTTACTTTAATATTCTCATTAATTATTCCTTCTACAATTGCCCAATGATTTCCTACTGAAGAGACCTTTCCAACTAATCCACTAGCAGCTTTTACTGCCATTCCTTTTTTTATTCCATCTTCTGAACCTTTATCTATTATGTATCCATTAGTTATATTTCCGCCGCTGATTCCCATAATATTTGTAGAAATATAATCGTAATTATCCTTTTGATCTTGGAAGTCTAATTGTTGTTTGAGTCTTTCATTTTCTTCTTCTAAATTTTGTCTTTCAAGTAATTCTTGCTTTAATACTGCATTTTCTTCTGCTAATTCCTTATTTTTTTCTTTAACATCAGAGAAATTTAAAAAGAAATCCACAAAATCCTTTGTGCCTCTGTTTAAATTATACATAATTTTTTGCAAAGGATTTAAGGCATTGCCTGCAGTTCCCTCAAGCCCTTTACTATTTTGGTTAAATGAAAAAATAATTAACCCTAAAAATGTAACTGACAGCACTATTATAGTAACTGTCAGTTTATTCTTAAAAAACTTCATATTCTATCTTTCTTCTCTACTGATTTTATCGAAGTTTTCTAGAGCCTTACCAGCCCCTAAAACAACACAATCTAAAGGTGCTTCAGCAATATGTACAGGCATATTTGTTTCTCTATTTATTAATGTGTCTAAACCTCTTAATAGAGCTCCTCCACCAGCTAGCATTATTCCTTTTTCCATGATGTCTGCAGCAAGTTCTGGTGGTGTCTTTTCTAATGTAGTCTTAATTGATTCTATAATCGAATAAACAGGTTCTTTTAAAGCTTCTCTTATTTGTACTTCTGAAATTTCAATTATTTTTGGTAATCCTGTAATTAAATCTCTACCTTTAATCTCCATTGTCATTTCTTCATCATCAACTTTATATGCTGAACCTATTTCCATCTTCACTTGCTCAGCTGTTCTTTCACCTATCATTAAATTATATTCTTTTTTAATATAAGCAATAATTGATTGATCTAATTCATCACCTGCAACCCTTAATGATTTGCTTGTAACGATACCTCCAAGTGATATAATAGCAACTTCAGTAGTTCCTCCACCGATATCAACTATCATACTTCCTGTTGGCTCACTTACTGGAAGACCCGCTCCAATAGCAGCTGCCATTGGCTCTTCCATAAGAACAACCTCTCTAGCTCCTGCAAGCTTAGTTGCTTCTTCTATTGCTCTTCTTTCAACTTCAGTAACACCTGATGGGTAACATACTATTATTCTTGGACTCTTAAATGAACCCTTACTTGTTCCTTTTTCTATTAATGATTTTAACATTGTTTGAGCTATATCAAAATCAGCTATAACTCCGTCTTTTAAAGGTCTTATAGCAACAATATTTCCAGGTGTTCTACCTATCATTTGTTTTGCCTCAGTTCCTACTGCTAAGCATTTTTTTGTAACATTGTTAATTGCAACAACAGATGGTTCTCTTAATACAATACCTTTTCCTTTTACAAATACAAGTGTATTTGCAGTTCCTAAATCTATTCCCACGTCTTTGCTACTTCCGAAAAAACCCATTGTTTTATCCCCTTTCAGTTATATGATTCCTTTTTCTTTTAAACTAACATATTTTTTGTCACCAATAATAATATGATCTAATAAGTTAATACCTATTATTTTTCCACATTCTTTTATTCTTAAAGTTACATTTATATCTTCCTTACTTGGAGTTGGATCTCCAGAAGGATGATTGTGACATATTATAATAGCTGCTCCGCCATATTTAATAGCTTCACAGTATATTTCTCTTGGATGTACTATAGATGAATTCAGGCTTCCCTTAAAAACATCCTTTTCTCTAAGTACTGTATTTTTAGTGCTTAAAACTATTAATTTTAAGACTTCTTGTTTTAGAGTAGACATTTCATTAACTAATAACTTAGCTATATCGCTAGGATTATTAATACTGACTTTTTCTTTGGTAGATCTTAAAGTTTGAAATCTTTTAAATAACTCTACTAATGCAAGTATTTGCGCTGATTTCACATTTTTAATTCCTTTAAGTTTTGTCACATCATAATAAGAAATATTCATTAATCCATCTAAACCGCCTACACTGTTTAGAATTCTATCACTTAATGATAAAACACTTTCTCCTTTTGCTCCACACCTAAGTATAATTGCAAGCAATTCTTGATTATTTAAGCTTTCTGCACCATACATTAATAATTTTTCTATTGGTCTTTCGCCTTTGGGAATATCACAAATTCTTAGATTGTTGTCCATAAATTAACTCCTAAGTATTTAATATTTCATCCCCCTATTATTGAATTTTCTTAATCATTTCATTTAACTTATTTAAAGGTAGACCTACTACATTGTAATAACAACCTTCTATTCTTTTTACAAAGACACCACCTTTACCTTGTATTCCATAAGCTCCGGCTTTATCCATAGGTTCTTTGCTTTTTATATATTCCTTTATTTCCTTCTCTTCTAGCCTTGAAAAAAACACTTTGGTTTTTAACGATTCTTTAAGTATCTTATTAGACTTCGTATTAATTACAACAATACCTGAAAAAACTTCATGAATATTATCACTAAGTTTACATAACATATTGTATGCATCATCTTCGTCCTTTGGTTTACCTAAAATTTCATTATTAATTGATACAACCGTATCAGCAGCTATAATAATTGAAGGTTCGGTTATACTTTGCATAACCTCTTTTGCTTTACCTAAAGCAATACTTTCAACATACTTTGGTATGTTTCCATCAAACTCAACTGTATCTTCATTAAAATTGCTGACAACTACATTAAAATCATCAATTATTCTTTTTAATAACTCGCATCTTCTTTCAGATGCAGAAGCCAATACATATCTCATCTTATCATATCCTAAAGTATATCATTCTTAAGTATTCCCTTATTAAATTATTTTAAACATAATAGTAAAAAATAACTTCAAATTACAATTACATTTAATCAAGTATAGACTACTCATATACCTAATATAGTTTATCATTTAATCATGTGTTAAACAAGTAGAATTGTAGAATAATGAGTTTTTTAATTTTTTTTTAATAAATTAGCTTTCTTTGTAATTTATTAAAATTGCACTTATGAATTTTATTGATTTTTCTACATTTTCCTTACTAAATTCTTCTGGCAAATCATTTATGTTAGAATATATAGAATTTAATTCATCACTTTTAGGTTCTACCTTCTCCATAATGTCTGATGACCAAGACTTAAATTCTGATGTTTCTATACTCTTAACATCTTTTTCAGATAATTTATTAATTATCTTTAAATATCCATCAATTAATTCACCCTCTGCTTTTTGACTATCACTTTCCTCATTAATTTTACATTTAATTTTAAAATTATTTATATTTGCTGCAGATAAATTATTGCTGATCTCATCACTTTTTTCGCTATTATATATTCCTGCAATAAGTTTATATTTATCATTATCTTCAATAATATATGCAGGATATTCTTTTGGGATAGAATTTAAAGTTGCATCTGCATTATCTTTTTTTGAAAAAACTCCACATTGTATTAATACAAATTCTCTCGCTCCTTGTTTATCCTTATTATTTTCATTTTGATTATCATTTTGCGTAATCTGTTTATTATTTTCTAACGAAAAATCACTTGGAAATATTTTGTAAATCCCCACTCCTAATACTACCGAAAACACAATAATTATTATTAACCATATAATAAAATTATCTCCTCTTTTCTTTTTGTAATCATATCTTGTGTATCTCATATTCTCCCCCCATACATATATAGATTAGGTTACTTTAATTTTTATTAGTAACCTCACAATATATATATTAAATAAATTAAATTTATATGCTAACTTATACTTATATATGTAACCAATATAAAAATAGAAAGTATATGGTACTTTCTATTTAATACTTTTCATCTATATTTTTAAGTATATTTAATAAATACTCCCAGACCCTTTCAGCTGAACTAATAGATAAATTTTCCTCAGGCGTATGTGCCCCTTTAATATTAGGTCCAAAACTTATCATATCAAGTTCACCAAATTTTTCTTCAAACAAACCACATTCAACACCTGCATGTATTGCATAAACAATGGGATCTTTATTATACATTTTTTTGTACACATCAATACATAAATCTCTTATCTTTGAATCCTTTTTATATTCCCAAGCTGGATATGCTGAATTTGTTTCAAACTTTCCTCCTATAATATGTGTAATACTTTTTATCTTCTCAACTATTTCATCTTTTAAGGAAGGTACTGAACTTCTTACTGCACTATCAAATTCAACATATCCATTTTCTTCAGTTACTACACCTAAATTACTAGAGCTTTCAGTTAAATTTTTAATGTTAGCACTCATTGTATTAACTCCATTTGGATACAGATATAAGAGATTTATAACTTTCTCCGTTGATTCCTTTGAATATATGTCTTCATAATTTTCATTTGTACTTTCTATAAATACTCTGACTTCATTATCTTGAGTAAAAAGTTCTTTTCTAAAAATATCATTAAATTTTTCTACAACTTCTATTAATACCTCTGTGTCTTTTGCCGTTAAATAGGCATCTGATTCTCTTGGAATTGCATTATTCTTCGAGCCACCACTTATAGAAACCAATCTTATATCAGCAAACTCTAAAGCTTCCTTCAAAACTCTACCCATTAATTTATTTGCATTTCCTCTATATTTATCTATCTCCATTCCTGAATGACCGCCTTTTAGGCCTCTTATTCCAATATGTAAAATTTTATCATCATTTTTTTCTTTTTTTATTTTTATAGATGATTTTGTCCTAATTCCGCCAGCACAACTTACTAGCAAATACCCTTCTTCTTCAGTATCTATATTTATTAATATTTTTCCTTTTATACTATCTTCTGATAAATTGATAGCTCCAGACATACCTCTTTCTTCATCTGTAGTCATTAATATTTCAAGTGCAGGATGTTCTATAGAATCATCAGCCAACAGTGCCATTGCATAAGCAACTGCAATTCCATCATCTGCTCCAAGTGTTGTTCCTTTAGCAAATATTTTGTCTCCATTAATTACAAGCTTTATTTGATCCTTTTCAAATCATGAACTGTATCAATACTTTTTTCACATACCATATCCATATGACCTTGAATAACTACCGTAGGTGCATTTTCATATCCTTCTGAAACTGCCTTTTTTATTATTACATTTAAAGCCTCATCTTGAGTAACTTCTAATTTAAGTTTTTTGGCAAATTCAACCAAATAATTACTTATTTTTTTTCATTTCCAGATCCTCTTGGTATCTCTGATATATCCTTAAAATACTTAAATACCGAAAATGCTTTTGATTCTTCTAATTTTTGCATTTTAACACTCCTTTTTAGCTCATAATATGTTAAGATTATACTAATATTAGTGTTAGTATATTAGCGTTAAAATATTTATTTAAAGAATACAATTTATCTAATATTACGATTTATACACATACTAATATAAACGAAAACTTAGGAGGGTATTAAGGTATGCAAAAAACAAAGATGATTTTTACAATTGGACCAGCTAGTGATAATGAAGAAATGCTTAGAAAATTTATTGAAATAGGCATGAGTGCTGCTAGATTAAATTTCTCTCATGGAACTCATGAAACTCACAAGGAAAAAATTGAATTAATCAAAAAAATAAGAGAGGAAATGAATACTCCTACTGCAATTATTCTAGATATTAAGGGTCCTAAAATAAGAACTCACAATTTTAAAAATGGGGGAGCTGAACTTGTAAAAGGGCAAGAATTCACTTTTGTATGTGGCGAAGAAATTGAAGGTGATAACACTAGATGTTCTATTTCATATGACATACTATATAGAGATGTTAAACCTGGTGGAAGCATCTTAGTTGATGATGGACTTTTAAAATTCGAAGTTCTTAGAGTAGATGGTAAAGAAATAGTATGTAAAGTAAAAGTTGGTGGTATGATTAAAGATCATAAAGGTGTTAATGTTCCTAATGTAAAAATCCAACTTCCATCAATAACAGAAAAAGATATATCCGATATAGCTTTTGGTTGTGAAATGGGTGTAGATTTTATAGCTGCATCATTTATTAGAAAAGCAAGTGATATACTTGAAGTAAAAAAAGTTCTTAGAAAACATGGTGGTGAAAATATTAAAGTAATCGCCAAAATAGAAAATCAAGAAGGTGTTGATAACATAGATTCAATTATTGAAGTAACTGATGCTGTCATGGTAGCCAGAGGTGATATGGGAGTTGAAATTCCTATAGAAAAAGTTCCTATAATTCAAAAAATGATCATTAAAAAATGTAGAAATGCAGGAAAAACTGTAATTACTGCAACTCAAATGCTTGATTCTATGATAAGAAATTCATTACCTACAAGAGCTGAAGCTTCTGATATCTGTAATGCTATATTCGATGGTACAGATGCAATAATGTTATCAGGAGAAAGTGCTTCAGGTAATTTCCCAAAAGAAGCTGCAAAAACAATGGCAAGAATTGCTCAAGAAACTGAAGCTTATTTAGAATATGAACACTTAACTACTGGCAACACTCCATTATTGACTGAATATGCAGATGCAATAAGTTTCTCAACTTGTAGAACTGCAATGTCACTTAATGCAAAAGCAATAGTTGCTGCTACTAAAAGCGGTGCTACAGCTAGTTTAATTTCTAAGTATAGACCTAAATGTCCTATTATAGCGATAACTCCATATGAAAATGTTAGAAGAGGACTTAACTTAAACTTCGGTGTTTTAGCATATAAATGTGATATGTTCAACAATACTGATGATATATTAACAGAAGCCAAGAAAACTGTTTATGATTTAGGAATTGCTCATAAAGGCGATGACATAATAGTAGCTGCTGGAATGCCAACAACACAAACTGGCGGAACTAATATGATGAAGATAGAAAAACTATAGAAAAAAGGAGCTCCAAGTGATACAATCCCACCTCCATAGACAGATGAAATAATTAAATTCATCTATCTATGGAGGTGGGATTTTTTTATGTCAAGAAAATTAAAATATACTCAAGAACAAAAGCTTAAAGCATGTCAAGATTATTTATCTGGAATAAAATCAGCGACTCAAATTGCAAGGGAACTTAATATGGGGAAAAGAGGAGCTGATAAAGTTCGATTATGGGTAAAGAAATATACCATTCAAGGTTCAAAAGCACTTGAACCACGAGCTAAAAATCACTGCTACTCTAAAGAATTAAAGGAAACTGTAGTCAATGAATATCTACATGCTGGTTTAGGCTTAAATGATTTGATTGCTAAATACAATATTTCATCAACACATACTGTTCTTAATTGGATAAAGAAGTATAATAACCATATAGAATTAAAGGATTATAATCCGAAACCGGAGGTTTATATGGCGAATACTTTAAAAACTACTTATCAACAAAGAATTGAAATTGTGAAATATTGCCTTGCGCACGACAGAGATATCAAAGGAACTGCAGCGAAGTATGGGTGTAACTATGCCCAACTTTATCAATGGGTAAGAAAATATGAAGCTAATGGTGAAGAATCACTTATTGACAAACGCGGAAAGCGCAAGCAAGAAAGCGAATTAACGGAGCTTGAAAGAGCAGAGCGTAAAATAGCACAACTTGAGCGAGAAAAAGAAGAGTATCGAAAGAAATATGAACTATTAAAAAAAGCCGAGGAACTAGAAAGGTGGTGATTGAAGGTCTTGTCAAAGCTAAACGTGCTTATTATACCAAGTACAATAGAATTGTAGATTATAAACTTATTAAGGAATTACATGAATCGGATGAAAAATGGTGTACGGATGTAACAGAAATCAAAGTCCCTACAACTGGACAAAAACTATATATTAGTCCTGTATTGGATTTATATGATAGATATCCAGTTGGATTTGCTATATCAGAAAGAAATGATACTGCATTAACAAATGCTACTTTAGAAATGGCTCACAATGCTTATCCTAATGCAACTCCTTTATACCATAGTGA
>JAQXTC010000070.1 GCA_029219285.1 Clostridiaceae bacterium | reverse complement strand
TATGATAAATAAATTTATTAAACAAAGTTCAGTTGTATATTCCACAACACTTTTATTTACAGGAGTTGTAAGTGTTGTTGATGCATTAAATCAAACTGGAATAGCATTTACTCCTCTAGTTGAATTATTTTCTAAATTGCCTCTTTACGGAGAAGGACTTGGCTGGTTATTACCTGCAGTGATTGGCTTAGTATTAGGGTTGTTAATAAAATACTTAAAACAAAACTCAATATCTGAATATATGGAAAAAGAGGTTGCATAGCAAGTTATTAAATTTATACTAACATTATTTTATAATAAGTTTTTTATGGAGAATTATCTATTTATGATAATTCTCTTTTTCTATGGGGTATATAGATATTAATTAATAATTTATTATTATACAAAAATATTTGGTAAGTTATATTAATAGTTTTATAATATCAATATATAGTATAAGTTTTATTTTAAAGTAGGAAGGGTAAGATGTATGACAAAAGAATTGAAAGGTATTGATTTGTTAAGAAATCCATTTTTCAACAAAGGAACTGCATTTACAAAGGAAGAAAGAGTAAAGTATGGTTTGGTTGGACTATTACCTAATAAGATTAGAACAATAGAAGAACAAGAAGAAATAGTGTATAAAAAAATAAAAAATATTAATGACAATTTACAAAAACATCATTTTTTAATGAATTTGTATGATACAAATAGAACTTTATTTTATTATGTTGTAGGAAAACATGTTACTGAACTCTTACCAATAATTTATACTCCAACTATAGGAGATGCAGTAATGAATTATTCCAATACATATGATACATCTAAGGATGCAGTGTTTTTAGATGTTAATGATATTGGTAGTATTAGGAGTTCTATTGAAGGCGGAATTGAAGATTTAGATGAAGTTAAACTTATAGTAGTAACTGATGGAGAAGGAGTTTTAGGTATTGGTGACTGGGGAGTTCAAGGTGTTGATATATCAATAGGAAAGCTAGCAGTATATACAGTAGCATCTGGAATTAATCCTAAAAGTGTATTGCCTGTTGTAATTGATGCCGGAACTAATAATGAAAAACTTTTAAATGATCTAGAATATTTAGGTAATAGGCATGAAAGAGTTACAGGAAAAAAATATGATGAATTTATTGATGAATTTGTAAAAGTTACAACAGATATGTTCCCAGAAGTTTTAATCCATTGGGAGGATTTTGGACGTGGAAATGCAAGAAGAATACTAGAAAAATATAGAGATAAAATATGTACATTTAATGATGATATTCAGGGGACAGGAGTAATGATGGTATCAGCATTAAATGCAGTGGCTAAGGTTACTAATATTCCTGTTAAAGACCATAGAATATTAGTATTTGGTGGTGGAACTGCAGGAATTGGTGTATCTGATCAAATAAAGTTAGAAAAAATCAGGACTGGTCTTACAGAAGAAGAGGCAACAAAGCAGTTTTATGTAGTTGATAGATATGGACTTATTACTGATAACATGGAAAACCTTACTGAAGGACAAAAAAAGTATGCTAGACCAGCAAGGGAATTTAATAAGCCATTAACTGATCTTGCAGAAATAGTTGAAGTTGTAAAACCATCTGTAATAATAGGAACATCAGGAGTTCCAGGAGCCTTTACTGAAGATGTGGTTAAGAATATGTGTAAGTACAATGAACGTCCTGCCATAATGCCAATTTCAAACCCTACTAAGCTTTGCGAAGCTAAAGCTTCAGATATAATTAAGTGGAGTAAAGGAAAAGCTTTAGTTGTTACAGGAAGTCCATCAGATCCAGTTGATTATAATGGCGTATCATATAAAATTGGGCAAGCTAATAATGCATTACTTTATCCAGGTTTAGGTTTTGGAATAGTTATAGCTAAAGCTAAAAGAGTTACAGATAATATGTTATCTGCTGCTGCCAATGGAATTGCATCAATTCAAGATTTAGAAACAATTGGGGCATCAATATTACCACCAGTATCAAAACTTAAAGAAGCATCTGTTTTAGTAGCTACAGCTGTTGTCAAACAGGCAATTAAAGATGGAGTTTGTAGAGCTGATATAAGTGAAGATACGGCGCTTGAAGAAGTTAAAAAATCAATATGGGAAGCAAGATATTAGCATAGAAAAGCATCTTTTTTAGATGCTTTCTCTCTTATAATTGGCAATTCTAAGGTTAAGGATGTAAATGATGAAGTCATTAATGTAATATAAAAAGAAACCACCTTACTTTAGCTCTGTAAGGTGGTTCCAATATCTTTTTGGCATATGCTGTTTACGAAGTTTTAAGTTCTTTCGTTCTTCAATATTAACTGAATTGTAAAATGTTTTCCAGAGAGAAGAGAATTTTTTATCAGAATTTGAATTTAATAAGTTTTCAGCTTGTATTTTTTTAAAATCTGTAATTATAGATGATTCTTTATTATAAAAAATAGCTATTTCTCTTTTTAAATCATGTATTATAAAGTTTTGATCAGAAAATCTTTTCTGGAAATGATCCATTAGTAATGGGAGTATATTATGATCAGGTTCTATGGAAGAATAATAATTTAAAGGAGATATTTCTTTAAAACGGACAAATCCTTTAAAGTTATGTGCCTCGCCTGTTACTTTTCTACAATATTTATCAACAAGAATGACGGTAGTATTGTTTTTGGCTAAATTAACTTTGCTGCCAAATTTATAACATAACTTTAGGTAATCAAGTACTAAAGTCTTTGAATCAGGTATTCCACAGAGATATAAATAATAGACATTTCTTAGTACTGAAGCATTAAGTTTTTCTTTAATACTATTATAAACTCTAGTAAATTTATCTAACTCAGTTTTTATTTCAATTACGTCATCAATAAGCGAAGGAATATATTCATTATAACTAACTATATTAACTGTATCCTTATACGAATAGCCATAAAATACAGCAGTGAGCAAACCTTCAAAAGTACCATCATAAATTAAATTGGTCATAATATAACCTCCTATAATTCGCCTGTAATAGAAGATGATCTATCAGGCAATAAAAGTAACTTATTATTTGCAGTGGAGTTATTAGGTAATGAAATATTACTTATATCATCTTTGACATCAAAAAAGCTTAGTTGTTCAGTATTTTCATCAATAATGTTCAAATCTATTTTTGGTGTTAATGCTTTTCGTATCTTCATATCATCAAAGGCAACAGAACCATAGTATTTGCCCTTACAAGTAATGAAATATTGAGCTCTTTTTAGTACTATTCCAAGTTTCTTTAAGTCTGAAAAAGCTAAGAAATTTATTCTTCTAGCACTTACTATTTTTTTGGCACCTCTTATTCCTATACCAGGTATTCTTATTAACATTTCATAGGGAGCAGTATTAATTTCTACAGGAAATAAATTTAAGTTATTTAGTGCATAAGTTGTTTTTGGATCAAAGTTGATATCAAAATTAGGATTATTATTATTTAATAATTCACTAGCTTTAAAACCGTATACTCTAAGAAGCCAATCACCTTGATAAAGTCTATGTTCTCTAAGAGTTGGCGGATTTTTTAGGTTTGGGAGATTGGTACCTTTATTAACAGGAACATATGCAGAGTAATAGACTCTTTTTAAATCGAATTTATTATATAAGTTTTCACTAAGATTTAATATATTTAAATCACTTTCCTTTGTAGCACCAACAATAAGCTGAGTACTTTGTCCTCCAGGTACAAATATAGGAGAATTTCTATATAGTTTTCGATCGTGTTTGTTTTCAATAATATTATTTTTTATTAATCCCATAGGTTTTAAAATTGCATCTTTATCTTTTTCGGGTGCAAGAAGTTTTAAGGATTTTGAAGATGGAAGTTCTAAATTTACACTCATTCTATCAACTAGAGATCCAGCTTTTTTTATTAATTCTTCATCTGCACCTGGTATTGCTTTAAGGTGAATATAGCCTCTGAAGTTTTCTTCGTTTCTAAGTTTTTCAACAACGGTTGTTAAAAGTTCCATGGTAAAGTTGGCATTTTTAACAATTGCAGAACTTAAAAATAAGCCTTCAATATAGTTACGTCTATAAAAATTCATAGTTAAAGAGACAATTTCTTCAGCCGTAAAAGAAGCTCTTTCAACATCATTAGAACGTCTATTTATGCAATAAGAACAATCGTATATGCAGCAATTTGTTAGTAATATTTTAAGTAGAGAAATACATCTTCCGTCTGGAGTGAAGCTGTGACAAATACCACAGGAAGCTGCTGAGCCTAAGTTACCTTTTTTGGCACTTCTATTTGAACCAGATGAAGAGCAGGAAACATCATATTTTGCTGCTCCAGTTAATATTCTTAATTTTTCATTTATTTCCATTAAAATCACCCTACCTACTAGTTCTTTAGTTATATTATAACTAATAGGAATTAGAAGAACAAGTGTTCGTGTAAAGATATTAAGGGATTTTATGGGATGAGTTGAATTTATCATTTTTTTCTTTATGGAATAGGATGATAATAAGAAATTAATTTATGGTGGGCTATGGATATTTATAATGAAAATTATTTTGAGGAAATTTTAAAGTCATATGGTTATTACAAAGATGAAAAATTTAAAGAGAAGAACTTGAATTGCGTTAATAGTGATGTGGAAAATGGATTTCAAGATGTTAATCCTTTGATATTTGTTACAATAGGTGAGGTTATAGCTAATCTTATTTCTGGTAGTCTACCATTTAATGTTGCAAATTCAGTTTCAAATTTAATTATTTTAATTGGGCAAATTATCGAAACTTACGGAACACAGCAATTATATTATGAGAATGGTCCAGGAAGAGTGTATTCAATGAATAATAGAAATATAGATAATAAGAATTGTGAAGAAAATAATTTATTAGAGATAGAAAAAGAAATTGATTTATTAAAAAAAGAATTTAATAAAGTGATTAATGCACTTAATAAATTAGAGAATAAAGTGGATAATTGGGATAATAATAAATAATTTTATAAAGGAGAATTATGAATACTAGTATTTTATATAGTGTAGATGAATTATTACGATATTTCGGATATAAGAAATGTAAAATTGATCCTAGTGGAGGGGCTAACAATAATGAATGCAAAAATGTTAATTTAGATATGTTTCATGGCTTTCAAGATATTGATCCAATGTTATTAGTAGTAATTTCACAACTATTTGCAAATGAAATTGCGAAAAATTTACCAACTAGTCAGCTTAATGCATATGGAAATTGGCTTCAAATGATTGGACAGACTATGCAGGTTTTTATAGCTCAGCAACAGTATGAAGAGGCTGGACCAGGGAGATATTATAATACAAGCTACAAGAATGTAGCCAATCCTTTTTGTTTAAATCCAATAATATTTGAAAATGATTTAGAGAGTGGCAAAAATAAGAAGAAAAAAATAAATAAATGTAATAAAAATATATTATTGAAAGTTATTGACAAATAGCAAAATGATGTTTATAATAAAAACATATCAAAGATATATGAATACTAAAAATAAATAATAGTTTTTATCAAGAAAGACGGAGGGACTGGCCCTATGATGTCTGGCAACCTGAATAGTATTATTTAAGGTGCTAATTCCTGCAGAAAATTAAGTTTTCTGAGAGATAAGAATGTTAGTTAAGTTGTATTATAGGCTACTTTCTTATTTTTAAGAAAGTAGCTTTTTTATTATTGCGAAGGGAGGATAAAAATAAAGTATTGATTTAAACTTTTATTTTTATTTTAGGTATATATTTTAGAAATTTATTTAAAAGCAATAAGCGAAATTAGGGGGAAAATATTATGAGTAATCAAGAAAGAAAATTAAAATTTGAAACATTACAATTACATGTAGGTCAAGAAAATCCAGATCCAGCAACAGATTCAAGGGCAGTTCCAATATATCAAACTACTTCTTATGTCTTTAAAAATAGTGCTCATGCAGCAGCTAGATTCGGGCTTAGTGATGCTGGAAATATATATGGAAGACTTACTAATTCAACACAAGAAGTTTTTGAAAAGAGAGTTGCGGCTCTTGAAGGAGGAATTGCAGGACTTGCAGTTGCATCTGGTGCAGCAGCAGTAACATATTCTATTTTGAATATTACAAAAGCTGGAGATCATATTGTTGCAGCTAAAACAATTTATGGAGGTTCATATAATTTATTGCAACACACACTAGCTGATTATGGAATAACAGCAACATTTGTTGATCCTGATGATGTTGAAAACTTTAGAAAAGCAATAAAACCAAATACTAAAGCATTGTATATTGAAACACTAGGCAATCCAAATTCAAATGTAATTGATGTAGAAGCTGTTGCTAAAATTGCACATGAAAATAAGATACCATTAATTGTGGATAATACATTTGGAACACCATATCTATTTAGACCAATTGAGCATGGTGCAGATATAGTAGTTCATTCAGCAACTAAATTTATAGGGGGACATGGAACTTCTTTAGGTGGCGTTATTGTTGATTCTGGTAAATTTGATTGGAAGGCATCAGGAAAATTCCCACAACTAACTGAACCAAATGCAAGTTATCATGGAATAAGATTTGCAGATGTACCTGATAATGCCGGATATATAACAAGAATAAGAGCAATTATTTTAAGAGATACTGGAGCTACAATTAGCCCATTTAATGCATTTATATTATTACAAGGGTTAGAAACTTTATCATTAAGAGTTGAAAGACATGTTGAAAATGCACTAAAGGTTGTTGAATTTTTAAAGAATCATCCTAAAGTTGAAAATGTTAATCATCCATCTTTGCCTGAAAGTAAATACAATGAATTATATAAAAAGTATTTTCCACAAGGAGCAGGATCTATTTTTACATTTGAAGTTAAAGGTGGAGCTAAAGAAGCGCAAGAATTTATTGATAAATTAAAGATATTCTCATTACTTGCAAATGTTGCAGATGTAAAATCATTAGTAATTCATCCAGCAAGTACAACTCATTCTCAATTAAATGAAAAAGAATTAGCAGAACAAGGTATAAAACCTAATACTGTAAGATTATCAATAGGAACAGAACATATTGATGATATAATCTATGATTTATCACAAGCATTGGAATAAATAAAAGGCAATTAAAATAAAAAGGAACCTATAAAATAGATACTTAAAGGTACTATTTATATAGGTTCTTTTTTGTAGAATAAAATAAGTGGAATATTTAGAAAAAAATGATAGAAAATCCCAGGTGTGTGAGAATAAATAAATGAGAGTTCTCAATTTAGTAATAAATAAGCTTATTTAAGGATGTGATTAAAGTGAAGATAACTGAAGAGAATTATATTAAATACATGAAGAAAGGGAATGATAAAGCATTAGATTATTTTATTCTGAATCATGGATGGATAATTAAATCTATAATTGTTAAAAAGATGAGTAGGTTTCCAAATGTGCAAGAAGAATGTATGAATGATGTTTTTTGCAGTATGGAATAATATTAGTAAATTTGATAGTTCAAAGGGAAGTTTTTTGAATTGGGTAGCAGCAATAACCAATTATAAAATTTTAACTTACAAAAAGAAATACTATAAAGATTTCAATTGTGTCAATATCGATGATATGAGCATAGAAAGTGATATCTCTATGGAAAAAGATATTATTGAAAAAGAGAATCAAGAAGATATACAAAATTTGATTTCAACATTAAAAGAGGATGATAAAAAAATCCTTATTAAGCTACTATTCAATGCAATAGCATTAAATTGAAAGATAAGACAATTAATGGACCATGGTCAATTGAATATACTATTAATGCTAATAATTATGATGGAGAGATTGACAAACATAATATTAATATTCCAGTATCATTTAAAGATAACAGTTCAATAAATATAGATAGTTATTCTTATACTAATACTGGTTTAAAGATATATGCAACAGATACAACTAGCCAAGAAATTTTAGATAAATTTGCTGAAGAAAATCAATGGTTAAAAGATTTCGTTAATTATGGCGGTTTTACTTTTCCTACAATATTTTTTAAAGGTACTGATAACTTGGGGAATAATTATTTGTTTTATCCTGGTGGAGACAAAGAAGAGCCTAAGAAAATTACTTTTAGGATATATGAACCTGAGAATAATAGTGCAGGTTATGCAACAGAAATAAATAAAGATGCGACAGAAATTAAATTAGTGCTCAATCAAAAAGATGATAATAATTACAATGTTGATATTCCGTTAACAGATCCAATTACTATTAAATTAAAATAGAAATATGCATCAATAAAAAGGGGCCTATATTGATACAATCCCACTTAAGTAGACAGATGAAATAATTAAATTCATCTATCTATGGAGGTGGGATGAATCATATGGGCCCTTTTTATAATATCTCTAATACTTCAACAGTATATGTTCCACCAGGAGAAGCTACTTCTACAATATCTCCTGCTTTTTTACCAGTTAAAGCTTTTCCTAAATCTGATTCAATACTTATGCACATATTTTCTGGGTCTAGATCCATAGTAGTTACAAGAGTTACAATTTCTTCTTCATCATCATCAACAAATTTAACTCTAGCTTTGCTATTTATTCCAAGAACTGAATTATCCCTTTCATCATCATGAATAACAGTTGCTGTTGAAATCATAGATAAAAGATATTGTATTCTATTATCATTTTCTCTATAATTTGCACAGGCTTCTTTATACTCAGCATTTTCAGATCTATCACCATGAGCAGCAGCTATTAACTTTTCCTTTGCTATTTCAGCTCTTTTTACAGTCAATCTATAATCTAATTCTTCTCTTAATTTTTTTATATTTTCTTCAGTAAGTTGATTATGCATATATAAAACCTCCCATGAACGATATTATATTAACATTATATAATATCTATGAAAAAATAAAAGTCTACATAGAAAGAATGAAAAATAAAAGCGATCATTGAGATCGCTTTTTAAAAGATGATTTATTATACATTTTGATTAAATGATGTGCCTAATATAGAAATTAGTGCTGGGTATAATTTGATTAATTCTTTGTTCATCTTTTTTAAATTTTTAAAGTAACAAATAGCTGAATTGTAAGAACAAGATGAGCTATAAGGATTATAGTTTACTTGCCAAACTTCACATCCGTAGAAAGGGTTAGCAGTTCCTAAATACAAGTCATTTTTATCATTACTTACAAGAAGGGTTCTTCCTCCGTAGTTAAATGGATCGTCTAATCCATTTAATACAACAGGCCTAAAGTGAATTCCGTCTTGTGAAGAATAAAAATCGAATCCTTTAGGATATTTATATTTCTTTAATAGACAGATAATTTGCACATAAGATTTTATAAGAGTACAGTATTTTTTATGCCCAATTCTATTAATATAGGATTCTTTATTATAAATTAAGTTTTCTAAGATTATAGCCATTGTAGTTGAAGCATCATAAGTTGTTATTACGAGGTTATTTTTGAATTCAGTAATTTGCCAGCCGTATAGATTGAAAAAATTGTTAAATCCGGAATTGAAACCTGAAAGACTTTTGTTTCTTTTACCTTTAGTAGGACAAGTTTTTATTAGAGGTTCTCCGCCTACAACAACTTTCCAGTTATCACATTTATCTATCATTATCAAATCAAAACCAAAAGGAACCATTATTGATAATGGCAAAAGTTTTGTTACAGCAACATACATATGGCCATTAAAAACTCCAGTAGACATGATAGTTTTGTTAGCTTTGTCTCCGAAACCTTTATCAGCTACTAGTGTCCAGTTATTTGCTGAAACATTTCTATCATTAGATCGCCATACTTCAGCACCAGATTCAGTAGCAGTGCAAACATATAGTTTATTATCAAATACTTGTAAATCGTAAATTGAACCTTTAGGATTTCTATTAGGATTATAACAAGGAGTTTTTGGATTTGTTACTAGGTGAAATGGCTCAAATTCAGGATCATAGCTTTCATATAAATAAGCTTTACCATCGCCTACACCACCTTCAATAGTGGCAAAATAAAGCTTTTTGTTAAAAGAAACTAAAGCTCTAGAACTACCGCCTTCAACATTAGAAGTGTTAATTTTATCCCAATGTAATCCATCAGTACTCTTTATAACATTAACGTTTTCTCCAAAGCTTGCAGCATAAATGGCAGTACATCCATTGGATTTGTGGACTGTCATAGCTCGAAACCCTATAATATTATCTTCTGGGGAAGCTTTATAAACTCTTTTCCAAGGTTTTGAACCATCAACCTTATATCTCCATATTTCAGCATTATTATCGCATCCGGTAATAAGGTCAGGGGGAAGGGTGCCAGAATTTCCAGCAAAAGAAGCCATTGATGAAAACATATTTCGAGAGGTGCCAACGTAGATATAATCACCAAGTTGTGCCATGGACCAAGCATAACTATTTTGTATAGCATTTTTAGGATGCTTTATATCAAAACCATTAACCTCAGTTAATTCTTCAAAGGTAAACATAATTATCCTCCTTAGTATTTTATTATTTATAATTTAATATATGTTAAATGTTAAAAGATAGTGAGGGTTTTAATTTCTTGACAACAGCACGGATGAGATTATATTTTGGTGATAGTTGAATTAGGTGGAAAAGATTACTATAATCTAAAATGTGATAAATTATTACCAAAAAAGTAATATTTAGAGGTGATTTTATGGACAAAGAATTAGTAATAATGAATTTTACAGGTGTATATGAGAATGAAAAATTTTATGATAAAAAAAATCCTAAATGGATTCAATGTAAAGATATATTGGGGACTTTTGGATATTGTGATAATAAAGCAGAAGAAGAATTAAAAGCAAAAATTGAAGAATTATCTCCTAAAGGTATACATTTTATTGATTCAGGAAATTTTCATTATATGAGCAAGTTATGGATAGAAAAAATAAATTATAAGTTTTGCCTTATTGTTTTTGATAATCATCCTGATATGCAGAAACCAGTATTTGGAGAACTATTATCTTGTGGATGTTGGGTTAAAGAATTACTTGATGATAATAAAAATTTAGATAAAGTAATACTTATAGGAACTGATGATAAACTTTTAGAAGAATTAGATAATAAGTATGATGAGAGAGTTAAGTGTTATAGCAAAAAGTACTTATCCATGCCTAATGCTTTTGATAAATTTTTTCATGAAGTTTTAGAATATCCTGTATATATATCTATAGACAAAGATGTATTGGACAAGCATTATGCCATTACAGATTGGGATCAAGGAAGTTTATCATTAGAAAAAATGAAGGAGATAATTACATTCATTTTAAAGAAGAAAGAGGTTATTGGAGTAGATATTTGCGGAGAATGTCCCAAAAATATTTTTCAAGCGAAGGATATTAATGATAAAACAAATGAAGAATTGCTGAATATATTTGATGAATAATAAGTCCATTTTTTTATGAATAAATTTCAAAAGATGAGGTGATTAAAATAAATAAGAAGGTAAGTTTAACTAAAGGTAGCATTTGGAGAGGAATACTTTCTTTTGCTGTACCTATTATGCTAAGTAATGTCTTGCAACAATTATATAATGCTATAGATAGTGCGGTAGTAGGAACGTTTGCAGGAGATGAAGCTTTAGCAGCAGTGGGGTCTACAGGTTCAATTATTAATTTATTGGTAGGGTTGTTTTTGGGAATAGCAACTGGAACAGGAGTAATTTATGCTCAATATTATGGTGCTGAAAATATCAAAAAGCTATCTGAAACAATAGATACTGCAGTTATATTAAGTTTTCTTGGAGGAGCAGTGTTATCAATTATAGGTGTTGTTATATCACCGCAGCTTTTAGAAATAATGCATTCTCCAGAAAATGTAATTAGTCTTTCAACTTTATATTTAAGAATATATTTTGCTGGGGCTATAGTAATGGTGATATACAATGTTGGTGCTGGAATAATACGAGCAGGAGGAGATTCGAAAAGACCCTTATATTTTTTGGTTTACAGTGGCATATTAAATTTGATTCTTGATTTACTACTTGTAGCAGTATTTAAGATGGGTGTGGCAGGAGCAGCTATAGCCACATTAATTGCACAATCTTTTTCTGCTGTGCTTGTAATTATTTATTTAATTAGACTGCCTAAAAATTATTCATTAAAGTTTAAAAGATTAGCTTTTAGTAAAACAATAGCAAAAGAAATAATTAAACTTGGAATTCCATGTGGCCTTCAATCTTGTATGTTTAATATTGCAAATATAATTGTTCAAACAGAAATTAATGATTTTGGCTCAATGGCAATGGCAGGAGGAGCCGCTTATTGCAAAATAGATGGATTTCTTTATATGCCAATGAATGCGATTGGGCTAACAATGTCAACATATGTTGCTCAAAATATTGGTGCAGGTTATTTTGATAGAATAAAAAAAGGTGTACGAATATCTGTTGTATTTGCAGTGTTGATAACTGTATTTGCAGGAGCATTGGTTATATTAACTGGAAATGAATTATTAAGTGTTTTTACCAGTGATGATGAAGTTAAAAAGTACGGTATTATTATGATGTGGTCAATAGCACCATTTAATTGGACGCATAGTTTTACGGAGGTGTTAGGTGGAGCTATTCGTGGTGCAGGGGCAGCTATGCAAGTGCTTATTATAACAGCAATTAATATATGCTTGTTTAGAATTATTTGGCTTTTATTATTATTTTCTGAAAAAGATAGTATTTTAAAGGTATATTTATGCTATCCTGCTTCATGGATATTATGTTCTATATGTTTTATAATATACTATTTTAAAGGGGATTGGTTAAAAAAATATGTAGCGAGTTTAGATGAGCATTAGAAAATAAATTGAAAAATATAAAGGAAAAAATTGAATTTGATATTTTTGAAGTGCAAAAGAGGAGGACTGAATATTTTGAAAAAAATATATGGAGAATATAAAGATATAATTATTTTATCATTTATAGCCTTATTTATTGGAGTAATTGTTGGTGTTATTGATGCTTGTTTTGGTAGAGTTCTTATAAGCATTACAGAATTTAGAGATGAGAATGTAATTAAACTTGTACCGTTTTTAGCAATAGCAGGATTAGCAATTATATATACTTATAATAAAGTAGGAAAAAATAGTATTAAAGGAATGGGACTTATTTTTGATACTGCTTATGGAAAAGAAGAAATGATTCCTAAAAGATTAATACCATTAGTAATCTTAAGTACATGGGTAACTCATTTATTTGGTGGAAGCGCAGGTCGTGAAGGAGTAGCTGTTCAGATAGGTGCAACAGTAGCTAATGGAATTGGTGATAGAATAAATATTAAAAATAGCAAAAGATCATTTTTGATAATAGGAATGGCAGCTGGATTTGCTGGACTTTTTCAAACTCCTATTGCGTCAGTATTTTTTGCACTTGAGGTATTAATGGCAGGTCTTTTAGAATATACAGCTTTATTGCCTGCTCTTATTGCAGCTTTTACAGCAAGTTTTACATCAAATTATTTAGGACTTGAAAAATTTACTTTTGCTTTACAAACTAATATTGCTTTTGATATTAATACAATATTGAAAGTATCAGTTGCAGCTATTTTATTTGGTATAGTTGGAGGATTTTTTGCTCATCTTTTAGCATATTGTAAAGCAAAATTTAATAAGATATTTAAAAATTTATACATCAAAATAATTGTGGTTGGAGCATTGCTTAGTATTCTATTCATAATATTACATAAAGGAAGATATTGTGGACTTGGAACAAATTTAATTTCTATGAGCTTTGGAACAAATGAAATTTATGTTTATGATTGGATATTGAAGTTTGCTTTGACTATAATCACATTATCTGCTGGATATCAAGGTGGTGAAGTAACACCTTTATTTTCTATAGGAACTAGTTTAGGTATAATACTTGGTAGTTTATTAGGTCTTCCTGTAGAATTAGTTGCGGCTTTAGGTTATGCTGCAGTTTTTGGCAGTGCAACTAATACGTTAATAGCACCTATTTTTATTGGAGCCGAAGTTTTTGGATTTACATATATACCATTTTTCTTTATTAGCTGTGCTATAGCATATGTATGTAATGGAAATAAGTCTATTTATTCAGGTCAGAAATTATTGGATTATAATAACATAAATAGATAAAGATAACTGATTTTATAATTTTCATCAAGAGGTGATGAATTAAAGCATACAAATCTTTTAGGAGTATCAAATTAGTAGTAATTTTTCAGAACCTTTTTTTAATATCGGAAAAAGGCTTATGAAGATATAAAGACTAAAAGAGTTTCAAAAGAGCTGTAACAGGATGAGATAACAAGAGAAATTATTTATGATTTAATAATGTAGATTGAAAAATTAGAACAGTAATGCAAAAAGGAAGATATTTATTAAGTATCTTCCTTTTATATATATTTATAAGTTTTTCTATACTTTAAGAAAAAAACAAGAGACATTATAAGTGATATAAATTCATAGAAAGGTGCAATAAGCCATATTCCGGTAATATTTAAAAGAAGAGGTAAAGTAAGTATACCTAAAATAAAAAATACAAAGGTTCTAAAAAATGATAGTAATGCAGATACTTTACCATTGGAAAATGCAGTAAACATTCCAGTTGTAAAAGTGTTAAAACCAGAGAATAAAAAGCTAATTGAAAATAATTTTAATCCCAATGATGTTATTAGATATACATTAGAATCCTTTCCTGAAAATAATATAAGCAATGTATCTCCAAAAAATTCAATAGAAATAAAAGATACTATGGATAAAATTAATATATGTATATAACTGTATTTTATTATTTTCTTTATTTTTATTATATCTTTTGCTCCGTAATTATAGCTAATACGTGGAGAGACTCCAGAAGTAAAACCTATATATGCAGAAAATAACAACATTTCCAGATATAAAATAATGGTTATAGCAGCTACCCCATCTTCGCCAAGATATTTAAGCATAAGCAAATTATAAGTAAAAGTCATAATGGCAGAAGATAATTGTGTTACCATTTCTGAAAAACCATTACTACAACAGTTAATTATTAATTTTCCATCAAATGATGTCTTTTTAAAATGTAAAAATGAGTGTTTTCTAAAAAAATATAAAACACCAATAATCGCTGTGATTGAATAGCCTATACAAGTAGCTAGAGCAGCACCGCTTATTCCTAATTGCAATTTTGCTATAAAAATATAATCTAATAGTATATTTGTTAAGCCACCCAAAATTGAACATACCAATCCAAGAGTGGGTTTACCTGCAGTAACAAAAAAGTAATCAAAAAGTGATTTTAAAATCAACAGTGGTGCACAAATTAAGAATATTGATAAATAATCTTTACAATAGTCATATAATATCTCGGTTGAACCTAATAAGTTAATAAGAGGTTTTATGAATAATAATGCAGGTATTGCAATTAAGATACCTATTATAATTGCAGTTAAATTTATAAGAGTGAATCCTTCACATGCTTTATCATTTTTGCCTTCGCCCATTAGTTTTGCAACTATAGCAGATCCACCAGTTGCAAGCATTATGCTTAAAGATAAAAATATTGCTATTATAGGATAGGTTATGTTGATAGCAGATAGAGCATTTGAACCTATAAATCTAGAAACAAACATTCCATCAATAATTGTATATAGTGAAAAAAATAACATCATTATTATTGTGGGTAGTGTGTATTTTATCAAGGAAAAAAAGGTTACTTTTTTACTTAGTGAATTTTCCATGTAATAATCTCCTTTATTTTTGTTATAATAATTGATAAGCAACATGATAAACTATCCTGTTAGGGGATAGTCAAGAAATAATTATAAGGAGTAATAATTGTGTCAGATAGAAATGATAAGTACTATACAACTGGTGAGTTTGCAAAACTTTGTGGAATTAATAAAAAAACTTTATTTCATTATGATGATATTGGTTTATTAAAGCCTGAACTAGTTAAACAAAATGGATATAGATATTATTCTGTAAAACAGCTTGAAATATTTAATGTTATTGCAGTTCTTAAGGAGTTAGAAATGCCATTAATACAAATAAAAGAATTTTTAGATTGCAGAACTCCTGAAAATACTATTGAGTTATTTAATAAGGAAAAGTTGTTAGTTCAACAAAAAATTGAAAATTTGAAAAGGATTCAAGAGATATTAGATGTAAAACTTAGCATAACTAAAAAAGGACAAGAAGCAAAAGATAAAATTTTTATTGAAGAACAAGAAGAAGAAAGTATTATTTTAAGCGAAAAGGTTAAAGAAACTAATGATGATTATGATGTAGAGACCTTTGTTAATCATATGAAATATTGTATTAATGTTGGAGTTAATTATGGATATCCAATGGGATCTATGATATCAAAAGAAAATTTAGTTAACGGTAACTTTTCTAAATATGATTATTATTATATGAAGTCATGTAATAAAATAGGTAAAATAAAAACAGATAAAAAAGAAAAGGGAATATATGTTGTTGGATATTCTTTCGGATATTATGATAAACTTTTTCAATTGTATTGAAGAATGGTGGAGTTTATTAATCATAACAATTTACTTATTGATGGGTATTCTTATGAAGATATATTAATAGATGAAGTATCAAGTAAGAATACAGATAACTTTGTTGTAAAAGTGTCAATTAAATGCAAATATAAAAATTAAATCAACTGTAATACTTGCATAATTCATTGAAATTGCAAAGTTATATTGAAATTTTTGAAGTATATTTAAATCAATGATAGCTGATACTTATAGTGAATCTAAGTCGATTTTATTATCGTCTAAAATTTTAATGATAAAAAATCTATCCCTTTTTTGTATGTAATGTCTCGTGAAAAGCATAAAATTTTAATTTTATACGAATACTATTTTTGAAATTATAGTTATTTTTACTCTATATAAACAAAAAACACGAAAATAAATTAAATACAAATTAAAAATATTCATAAAAACTATTGCAAAATAGCTTTTTTTGAAATAATATAGATGAGTAATGAATAAAAATAGCGAAAGAGGTAGAAAAATGACGAATAAAAGAAATGAAAATGGCTTACTAGATAGTTATTTTGGTCTTACTAAAAATAATACAAATGTAAAGACAGAAGTGATTTCTGGTATAACTACATTTATGACAATGGCATATATATTAATAGTAAATCCAAGTATACTATCAGCAGCAGGTATGGATAGTGGAGCTGTATTTACAGCAACAGCACTTTCAGCAGTAGTTGCAACATTGATAATGGGATTATATGCTAAGCTTCCATTTGCTCAAGCACCAGGAATGGGGTTAAATGCATTTTTTGCCTATACAGTAGTTCTTGCAATGGGTTATTCATTTCAGTTTGCATTAACAGCAGTATTCTTAGAAGGAATTATATTTATTTTATTAACACTATTTAATGTACGTGAAGCAATTGTAGATTCAATTCCAGTAAATATAAAAAAAGCAATATCAGTTGGAATAGGATTATTTATAGCATTATTAGGACTTGAAGGTGCAGGAATAATAGTACATCCAGCAGATGATTCAACTATATTAGCTCTTGGAAATATAACTAGTGGTACAGGTTTATTAGCTATAGCAGGTATGCTTATTACTGGAGTATTACTATCTAGAAATGTAAAAGGTGCTCTATTCTTAGGAATGATTATAACATCAGTAATAGGAATGTGTTTTGGTATCATTGAAATACCAACAGCAATAATTAGTGCTCCACCATCAATTAGTTCAGCATTTATGAATTTTGAGTGGCATAATATTTTTTCTTTAGATATGTTAGTCGTATTATTTACATTATTATTTATGGATATGTTTGATACTATAGGAACTCTAGTTGGAGTTGCTACTAAAGCCAAAATGCTGGATGAAAATGGTAAAGTGCCTAATATTAAGAAAGCTCTTTTTGCAGATGCAATAGGAACTACATTTGGAGCATGCGTTGGGACAAGTACAGTAAGTACATTTGTTGAAAGTGCATCTGGAGTTGCAGAAGGTGGAAGAACAGGATTAACAGCAGTATCAACAGCAGGAATGTTTGGAATTGCATTATTCTTTGCACCAATTTTTACTTCCATAACACCAGCAGTTACATGTTCTGCACTTGTTCTTGTAGGGTTATTTATGATTGAACCAATTAAAGAAATAGATATTACAGATTATACAGAAGCAATACCAGCATTTTTAACTATAATAATGATGCCTTTAGCTTATAGTATATCTGATGGTATTGTATTTGGAGTTGTTTCTTATATAATATTAAAAGTATTTTCAGGAAGAATAAAAGAAGTAAGTATACCGACAGTAATAGTTGGATTTATATTTATCTTAAAGTTTATAATTTAAAGTTTTTAAGAGCCACTATATGGAGTAATCTGTATAGTGGCTCTTAAAAGTTATGAAATACATTAATTAATATTTGAATGTTTTTGAATAAAATCTTTTTCTTTTAAAATCACATCTTTTAAAGCATCTAAAGTTTTTATGATATTATTTTTTATGTCAAATGAATGATTAGCATTGTCTATTGTAATTAGGTCAATTCCTTTTACTTTTTTTATTTTGTTAAGATTTTCAGAAGATAAAAGTGGGTCAGAAAGACCAGAAACTACAAGAGAGTTTTCTAACATACCTATTTCAACAGTTCTATCTACTGGGCTTAAACATATGTTAGTAATATTTTTATTTTTTAGATGTTCATTTAAAAATATTTGTATGCATGTACCAATGCTCTTAGCTATGATTAGAATATCCTGATAATGTTTATTTAAATTGGCATCAACTATTTTAAAGGTTTCTTCAAGCATAATATTAAACTCATTATCTGGTGAAAAGCTAGACCTAGAAACTTGATAACCGTATTCTACTTCAAGTATATCGTAACCTAATTCTAGGGTTAATTTTTTTGAATAATCCAAGTAAGATCTTTCTAATAAGTATCCTATACCAGGAAGTATTATGCATAATTTAGTGCTATTATTGTCTATAAATCTTCCACTTAAGTCTACATTCCAATGTGATTTTATTGTTTTGTTCATAACATATAGCCTTCTTTCTACAAAATAAAGAATAATTAAACAGTTGATATTTTATATTATAACAGAATTGAAATTAATTGATGAATTTATAATGGAGCGGAGAAGTAATGTGTAATATAGATAAAAGAGTCTTAATATCTAATGACGTAGATATTAAGACTTTTTTGTTACTTGAGTATTGTTTTACTCTTTTGCAAGAAGACTTGAACTATTTTTAGTGGGGAAAGTATTAATGCCGTTTGATAAAGATTCTGCTCCTTGATAAATTAAATTGTCAATAGAGTCACTTTTATCTGTGTTTTTTGATGAAGGGTTATTGCTAGTATATGAACAAGATGTCAATAATAAAAATATAGATAATAGAGATGCGCATAATATATAAGTTTTTTTGGAAATAACCATAATATAAAACCTCCTTTCATTAATTAATTTAGTTATAACACAAATTCATCAAAAAATATGTAAGAAATAGGGTGTTGTTAAAAGTGTTATAATTTGTTTGGGAGGGATAAAAGTGAAAGTTTTAGTTGGGACATCAAATATAAATAAAGTACAGAACATAAAAGAATTTATAAATAATAAAGATATACAATTAATTACGCCTGATATGTTGGATATTAATTTAAAAATCGATGAAAGTGGGAATACTCCAGTAGAAAATGCAAAAATAAAGGCTTTGGCTTATTATAATGAAACTAAGATGCCGGTAATTTCTTATGATTCTGGATTATATTTTCTTGATATTGATAAAAATGATAAAAGGCAACCAGGTCTTTATGTTAGGAGAGTAAATGGCAAGGAATTATCTGATGACGAGATGATCGAATATTATAAAAAGGTAGCAGATGAGTTTGGGGGAAGGATAAAAGCTACATATCTTAATGGTTATTGCATAGTGAAAGATGAGGATACTATTTATGAGTTTATAGATGAAGATCCTAAAACTATAGATGCCTATTCATTTTATATAGTTAATAAACCACATGCAAAGAGAACTCCAGGATGGCCACTAGATTCTTTGTCTGTAGAAGAAAGTACAGGAAAGTACTTTGTAGAAACTGATTCCAGAGATGATGATGACAACAAAAAAGAAAAAAGAGAATTGAGAGATAAAAGATTACAAGAATTTTATGATAAAGCCTTTGGAAACTTTTAATAGGCCTTAAAACTATTGATTGTGTTATAAGTATGTTATAATTGTCGGAGAAAATAAACAATTAGGATGGTACATATGAAAGAAATTACACTTACAGTAAAAAATGAATTTGTAAAAAAATATATGAATAGATACCCATTAATTTTAGAAGAAGCTCTTGAAAATCCAGAAGTTTTAAAGAATGAAGGTGATGTGGTTGTTTTACAAGATAAGAAACATACCTTCATTGGAAGAGGATATTATGGTAAGCAAAATAAAGGTTGCGGGTGGATTTTAAGCAATAGTAGAAAGAGTAATCTGGATTATAAATTTTTCTATGATAAATTAAGAAATGCTTTTTCCAAAAGAATGAAGTTATATCATTCAAAAGATACTTCAGCATTTAGAGTATTTAATGGTGAAGGTGATGGAATTGGAGGCCTTACTATTGATTATTTTGATGAATATTATCTTATAACATGGTATAGCAGAGGAATCTATAAATATAAAGAACATATTATAAAAAGCATTAAAGCTCTAGTTTCTTTTGATGGTATTTACGAGAAAAAGAGATTTGAAGATAATGGTATGGTGGTAGATGAAGATAGTTATTATTGTGGAAGAAAAGCACCAGAACCTTTAATAGTTAAAGAGAATAATGTTAACTTTGCTATATATTTAAATGATGGAGCTATGGTTGGAGTGTTCTTAGATCAAAAGGATGTAAGAAAATCAATTAGAAGAAAAGCTAAAGGAAAGCGAGTTCTTAATACATTTTCTTATACAGGTGCTTTTTCTATGGCAGCCGCCAAAGGTGGAGCCATTACAACAAGTGTAGATTTAGCTAGTAGAAGTTTAGAAAAAACTAGGGAGAACTTTAAGATAAATGGAATAGATTATAATAAACATGAAATTGTAGTTGAAGATATATTCCACTATTTTAAGGCAGCTAAGAAAGAAAATAAAAAATTTGATATGGTAATATTAGATCCACCAAGTTTTGCAACATCCAAAGATAATAGATTTAGTGCAGCAAAGGATTATACAGACTTAGTAAAGCAAGCTATAGATGTAACTGAAGAGGATGGAATAATAGTTTGTTCAACAAACTGCGCTACATTTAATATGGATAAGTTTAAGAAATTTATATATGAAGCTTTTAAAGATAGATGCAGGGGATATGAAATACTTGAAGAATATAATTTACCAAGTGATTTTGCTGTTACGGATAAATTCCCAGAAGGAAATTATTTGAAAGTTGTTTTTGTTAAGTTATGTTAGGTAAATAAAGAATTTTATAGAGAAATAATCCACTAAATATTAGTGGATTATTTTTTTGTTCATTACGTATAATGAGGAATTAAGAAAAAAATGGTAAAATAATGATGTTAAGGGGGAAAGTTTTATGGCAAGGATAAATTGTAATTTTATTTCTTATATACTAAAGAGAGCGGTAGACTTAACAGTGATAATTCCAACTACTACAATGCCAGAAGTTGGAGATGAGAATGTTAGTCATAATATTATTGAGAAATATCCAGTATTATATTTATTACATGGATATGGCAATAATCATGCTACTTGGACTTCTTACAGCAATATTGAACTTTTTGCAGAAGAAAGAAATATTGCAGTTGTTATGCTTTCAGGAGAAAATAAATTCTATTCAAATATTTCAGAAGAAGATAGGTATTTTGATTTTGTAAGTGAAGAATTACCAGAGTTTGTTGAAAATATGTTTCCCGTTTCAAAAAAGAAAGAAAACAAATATATAGCAGGATTATCAATGGGAGGATATGGGGCATTAATTCATGGATTATCCAATCCAGAAAGATTCAATGCAATCGGAGCTTTTTCACCAGCAATAGATGTCAGTGATATTAGTAAAAATGCTATTAATCCTAAAAAATTAGTAGATAAGATTGTTAAGGATAAAACTAAGTGCCCTAAGATTTATATGGCATGTGGTACTTTGGATTTTTTATATAGTAATGATATTAAGTTTAGAGATTATTTAATTAATAATAATATTGACGTTACATGGGATGAAATTAAAGGATATAAACATGAATGGCGGTTTTGGAATATAGAAGTAGAAAAATTTTTGGATTGGCTTCCACGCAATGATGTATATTCAGGGAAAATAAGAGGAGTTTAGAGTATAGCATGATTTATGAAAGTATGTTTTTTATTATGTTAAATTTGTAATAAATGTGCATTGAGACATTGGAATCAAAATATTTATAATTATAGAAAAAATAGGAAAAGAGGCTATAGTTATGAATGAGTGGTTAAAAAGTATTTATTCTGATGGAACAAAGTATTTCGTAAGTAATCCTTTACCTAGAAGAGGAGAAGAAATTGAAATTTATATAAGAATGTATAAATCATCACCAGTAAATGGCGTATTCTTAAGAGCAAAAATAAATGGTGTTGAAGATTTAATTAAAATGGATAGAGACAGGGAAACTAACGGATTAATTTATTATAAAGCCAAAGTAAAAGTATACGAAGATATATTTCAGTATCATTTCTATATAGCAACAGATAATTGTATTTATTATTATACTCAAAAAGAAATTACTACGTATATTCCAGATGAAACTTACGATTTTAAAATTCTTATTAATTATGATCAACCAAGCTGGGTTAAAGAAAGTGTGTTTTATCAAATATTCCCAGATAGATTTTGTAATGGAAACAAAGAAAACGATGTTAAAGATGGAGAATATGAATTTGATGGACATAAGACTATTAACGTTAAGGAATGGAATAGTATTCCTAAGGAATATGGAGAAAGTTTTTGTTTGGATTTTTATGGCGGCGATTTAGAAGGGGTTAAGGCTAAAATCCCTTATTTAAAAGAGCTTGGAATAAATGCTATATACTTAAATCCGATTTTTTATGCGGCAACTGTTCACAAGTATGATTGTTTAGATTATTTTACTGTAGATCCTCACTTGGGAGGAGATAAGGCGTTAGAAGAATTAACAAGAACATTGCATGAAAATGATATGAAACTTATATTGGATGTTTCCATTAATCATACAGGTACAGCAAGTAAGTGGTTTAATAAAGATGGATTATTCTTTGATAAAAGTGTAGGTGCCTATAATAATAAAAACGTAAAGGAAAGAAATTATTATTTCTTTAATGAAGATAATACTTATAAAGCTTGGGCTGGTGTTGATACTTTACCAACTTTAAATTATACATCAGAAGAACTTAGAAATACATTATACAAGTCTGAAGATTCTCTTGTTAAAAAATGGTTAAAAGCACCTTATAATATTGATGGTTGGAGATTTGATGTGGCAGATGTTATGGCAAGAAATAATGAAATACAGCTGCATCATGAGGTTTGGCCGGAAATAAGAAAGAGCATTAAGGAAACTAATAAGGATGCATATATTCTTGCAGAAGATTGGTGTGATTGCTCTGAATTCTTAATGGGTAATGAATGGGATTCAGCTATGAATTATTATGGATGTGGAAGACCTGTTAGACAGTTTGTTGGACAAGCAGATGCCTTTAGCATGAGAAATGAAATCCTTAGAAAAGTTAAATATAGGATGACTGCTAAGGATTTGCATAATAGAATAATGGAACACTTAGCAAAATTGCCTACTGTAATTCAAGAAAATCAGTTTAATTTGTTAGATAGTCATGATATTTCAAGACTTCATAATGATAAAAATGTTTCATTTGATGACTATAGAGCAGCAGTTATTATGTTGTTAACTTTAATCGGTACAAGTAGTGTCTATTACGGAGATGAAGCTGGTATAGATGGAACATTAGAAACAATTGAAGGTTGTAGATATCCAATGCCATGGAATATGAATTTTAAAGAATCAAAATACTTTAATTTATATTCAAAACTTATTGAAATTAAGAAAAACAATAAAGCATTTACAGAAGGTGGATTTAAGGTAATAAGTGATAATGATTATGTATTTTCATATGTTAGGTTCACAGATGAAGAATTATGGGTAATGGTATGTTCTACTGATGATACTAATAGAGAAGTTAAGATTCCTATAGATGCTTTTGGAAAATTTAGTTTTAATAAGAGCAAGGATGAATTCAATATACCTCTTCATTATTCAGTTATAGATGGAAAGATGAATTTAATTGTAAAAGCACATACAAGTTATATTTTTAAAGTGTAGATTAAATGACAAGCCTCTGTATGCTATAATATTAGAATATATTAAGCATACAGAGGTGTATTTATGTCAAAAGTTATTGTTGTTGGAGGCGGTCCAGCAGGTATTATGGCTTCTATTAACGCAGCAAGACATAACAATGAAGTTATATTAATTGAAGGAAATAGCGAAATAGGTTCAAAGTTAAGACTAACAGGTGGTGGAAGATGTAATATTACTAATAATAGAGATATTGAAGAATTTTTTGATAAGATAGTGACTAATAAAAAATTTTTATATAGTGCTTTATATACATTTTCTAATGTTCAACTTTTAGATTACTTAAGTGAATTAGGACTAGAATATAAGGTGGAACTTGATGAGAAAGTATATACTAAAAGTGATAAAGCTGATGAAGTAATAGAGCTTTTAAGAAGAGAATTACATAATAAGAGAGTGAAAGTATTATACAACAAGAGAGTTAATGATTTAATTGTTGAAGATAAGATGATTAAAGGAGTTGTTACTGATAGCGGAAAAAACTTATTTGGTGATAAAGTTATCATAACAACAGGTGGTAAAAGTTTTCCATCTACTGGATCAGATGGTGCCATGTATGAAGTATTAAAAAAACATGGGCATAACATAACTAACCTATATCCGGCATTAATTCCTTTAGTTATAAAAGAAGATTTTGTGAAAGCTCTTCAAGGTATAGCAATGAAGGATGTAGTAGTTTCTGCAAAAGTGAAAAAAAAGAAATTTGAAAAGGTAGGAGATATGATTTTTACCCATTTTGGAATTTCGGGTCCTGCTGTATTGAAGTTATCATCATATATTAATAAACAACTTTATAATGAAGATATAGAAATTGTATTAGATTTTTTAAGCAATAAGTCAAAAGAAGAACTGTCTCAAATAATAAAGAGTAATATGCATAAGACAGTACTTAATAATTTAAAGGGAATTCTTCCACAGAAATTTCTAAAGGAAATTTTTCAAATGCTGAATTTAACTAATGTTAAAGCAAGTGAGTTGAAAAAGGAAGATGAAAATAAAATACTTGAATATATTAAGGAAATGAAACTTACAGCTAGAGAAACTTTAAGCATTAAAGCAGCTCAAGTGACTTCTGGAGGAGTTAATGTAAAGGAAATTAATTCATCTACTATGGAATCAAAGATTATTAAAAATTTATATTTTGCTGGAGAAGTTATAGATATAGATGCTGAAACTGGTGGCTATAACTTACAAATAGCATTTTCTACAGGATACTTGGCTGGTGAAACCAACTAATAAAAAGTGTGAAATTAAGTTGAAGCTCCTTTGGAGGTTTTTTAAATAATATATAAATTGCGACTTACTTGGTCGCAGTTTTTTTAGTTCGCCTAGCATGGTGTGCACTAATTGATGAAAGTTTGTAAAGTTAAGTTGGAATTTTACTCAATTAATGTTGACATGCAAAAAATCAATATTACATATTCATTTAAGGAATATTTAAGGAAACTATACTATATTATTCATATGATGAAACTTAGGTTTTGTTAAATAACAATAGAGTAACTCAACTAGAAATAAATAAAGAACATCCGCAACCAGACAGTGAAGATATAGATAAAATGTTTGAAATCAAGGCACAAGAATTACAAGAAAGTGTAACAAATATAATTATTAGTTTAGTTGTGAGTATGATAGTATTAATTGTAATAGCAGTTTGTGGAGCAATAAAAATGGCAACACTTATAACTAAGCCATTAATAGAAATTAAAGATTTAGCAAAAAGATTTTCAAAATATGATTTTTCTGAAGCAATTAAGATAAGGGATAAAACAGAATTAGGGCAAACAGCAGAGGCTTTAAATATTGCACAACAAAATGTAAAAGAATTAATAACTAATATAAGTTCTAGTGCTATAGAATTGTCAGCATCGACTGGTAAAAGTTCAAGAAGCATTTAAGAAGTTGTCAGATAATAGTAATGAAGTATTAAAGTTTATTAATGTAGATATAAAAAAACAATTTAGAGACTTTATAGAGGATAATGAGTATTATTATGATAATGCAGAAAAAATTTGTGGTATTTCATCAGACATTGCAGGTAGGACAGAAGAGTTGGATAAGGCTATTAAAGAAATATATAATATGGTGCAGGTGATGGCAAATAATTCAGAAGAATCTAGAAGAAATTCAAATCAAATATTAAGTGATATAAAAGAAACATCATGTAGTATGTCCGAAGTGGCAGCAACGGCAGAGTCTCAAGCTAATTTGGCTCAGAAACTGAATGAGTTAATTGAAGGGTTTAAAATCTAATTTGTAATTAATAGTTCAGCATTTATTTATGCTGAATTATTTTTTTTACTAAAAATAACATCTGAATTATGGTATAGTAAAAATATAGTTAAAAAGGGGGAATGAATATGAATTATGTAGAAATATTCAATAAAGAAAATTCCGGTTTTATAGATGAATATAGAACAGAAATGGGAAGAGTTCAAGAAATAAAAAATAAGTGTAAACTTGATGGACATTTAAAGGATTATTTTGAAAAGACAGCTTCTTTTCTTTCAATATTTGAAGAAATAACTGACAAGGTTGAAGCTAAGACAATTGAAAATATGTCATTAACAGAAGCAAAAGCATTAAATGAAAAGATATATATAGATATTCTAGGTGATAATTATAAAAATAGTTATGCTAATACAGAATTTGCAGTTAAGGTATTAGGAAAAGAATTGGGACAATTATTAAGTTTTGTTTATGTTAATGGAAGAAATAAAATAGAAAGTACATTTGCTTATAGATTATTCGATGTAGTATCTTCATTAAAATTATTTAATGAAGTATATAATGTTTTAGTTCAAGATAATGAAGATATAGATGGAGTTAAAAAAGCAATTGAAGAAAATGCTTTCGCTAATGTTAATATTGCATATGATGAAAAGTTTAGAAAGTTTATTGATAAAGATAGAGATTATTTGAAAAGTATTATTATGGAATCAGATTTGACTGATTTAAGATATTTATATAAGTATGATGGTTATGTAAGTGATAGGGAAATAGCAATAGCAAACTTCTTTAATGGACTTTCAGAAGAAAAGGTAAAGTCTATGGCTAATACATATACTGAAGGATACGAAAGAGGTTTTGTTACTAATAATTTAGATATAAGTAAGAAGAAATTTGTAAACATATATTATTCTATTGGATTTGAAAGAATGGCAAGAGCTGCTATAGAAAACTTTAAGAAAATAGGATTAGATGCTGTTTGCACATTATATCAACCCTACTATACCAATAGACAATATAAATATGATCATAGATATGATTATGCAATTTACTTAAATGATAATTATATGAAAAAGAGTTTAGAAGCAGTTGAAAAAGCATGCCAAAAATATGAAGATTTATTGTGTCTTTATGGTGGACCAGCTGCTATTGAAACTTTTGGAGAAAAGAATTTTGAACCTAAAAATAAAAAGGAATCTATTGCTTTAACAACAGAACAAAGAGAATTAGATGTTAAGCTAAGTAGAGAAATGTCTATTTTGAGAAATAAATATATGAAAGGCAATGAGACAAGCTTCACAATAATTGCTTATCCAACACCAGAAATAGGTGAAAGGTTTAATGAAATATTTGAAGAAACTATAAAAGTTAATAACTTGGATAATAAACTTTATGGAGATATTCAACAAAGTATAATTGATGCTTTAGATAAAGGTGATTATGTTAGAGTTTTGGGAATGGGAAAAAATAAAACAGATTTAAAAGTTAATTTATATAAATTAAAGGATCCATCTAAGGAAACTATTTTTGAAAATTGTAGAGCAGATGTTAATATTCCTGTTGGTGAAGTCTTTACATCACCAGTCTTAAGCGGAACAAATGGAAAACTTCATGTAACAGAAGTATTTTTAAATGGACTTAAATATAAAGATTTAGAGATAGACTTAAAAGATGGAATGATTGCTTCTTATAATTGTAACAATTTTGATAATGATGAAGAAAACAAGAAGTTTGTAAAGGAAAATATATTATTTAATCATGAATCAATTCCAATAGGAGAGTTTGCTATAGGAACTAACACAACAGCGTATGTTATGGGGCAAAAGTATGGAATTCAAGATAAACTTCCTATACTTATAGCTGAAAAAACAGGTCCACACTTTGCTATGGGAGATACTTGTTATTCAATGAGTGAAGATAATAAAGTATATAATCCAGATGGTAAAGAAATAGTTGCTAAGGACAATGAAAAATCTATTTTAAGAAAAACAGATATGTCAAAAGCATATTTTAATTGTCATACAGACATTACTATTCCATATGATGAACTTGGAGAAATAGCTGTTTATACAAAGACTGGAGAGAAAATAATTATAATAGAAAATGGTAGATTTGTTCTTAAAGGCACAGAGAAATTAAATGAACCATTAGATGAAAAATAATAGTTAACAATTAGAGTAAGAAGTAAGAAGTTGAACAAATCTTGCTTCTTATTTATTTATTATAGAAGGTGATATTGTGGTTGAGATTAACTTGGATTTTGATGAAGGTGTACCTCAGTATGAGTGTAATTTATGTGGGAAATGTTCAAGTCTTTTTGCTAAAAGTTTATGCAATGTTAAAAATAGAGGATGCTGTTGGTATTTTCCTAAGTTTACGCTTTATGAAATACACAAGATGGTTAAGGAAGAAGAGGGAGAAGAAGTACTTAAGAGAATATTAAAGTTGCCAAATGTGAAAGTTTATAATTATTATATTCATGCTAGAGGTTATTTTGATAAGAAAGATTATGACATAGCTATGGCTAAGGATAAACTAGAGGAATATAAAGTTCACGATAAAACTATTTTTTTTAGAGAATGTCCTTTGGTGCAAGAAGGAAAAGGTTGTAAGATTCCAGCCAGATATAGAAGTTATATATGTAATTTGTTTATCTGTGATGAGGTTACTAAAGCATTGAAAGATAATATTGAAATGAAAAAATATTTGGATGAAAGACAAAACTATGTAAGATGGATTGAGTGGGAAAATAATTCGATTCAGATGTATTTAGAAGAGAAAGCATTAGACCTGCAGAAAAACTTTGATGAGGTAATAAATATTTTAAAAGAAATGCCTTTAGAGCGATATGAGTTTCCTGCGCTTAAAGAGATTGAATCTCAATAAAAAAAATTGAAAAAATTACTAAATGGTGTTAAAATTTAATTAAGCAATTGCTTAACTAAAAGAAAAGGGGTTTCTATGAATGATACTTTAAATATATTAAAAGCTTTAAGTGATGAGACAAGAATGAAAATTATCAGAATTATGTCTGAGAGAACAATATGTGCTAAGGGTATAGCAAAGTATTTGAATATAAGTGAGGCAGCAATATCACAGCATCTAAAGATATTAAAAGAGGCTAACTTGATTCAAGGATATAAAATTGGATATCATATAATTTATGATTTGAATTATACTACAATGAAAATACTAATAGATTATTTTAATTCATTAGTAGGTTATAATCTTGTTAATAACTTAAAAAAACCAATATGTTTAGATGGATGCAAGCATAGAAAATGTTATGAGCCTATAAAAAATAAGGAGGAAATGTCGATGAAAGTTTGCTTTCCAGTAAAATCAAATGAGGGGTTGAAGAGTGTTCCTTATGGACATTTTGGTTCGGCACCACTATTTGTAATTTATAATTTAGAAACTAAGGAAGTTATGCCTATAAACAATGGAGATTTAAATCATGAACATGGTAAGTGTCAACCAATAAAAGCTTTATGTAATGCTGATGTTGATGCAGTTATAGTTGGAGGAATCGGTCAAGGAGCGATAATGAAATTAAACTCTATGGGAGTTAAAGTTTATGAAGCAATTGAAGGAACTTTAGAAGAAAATATAAGTGCATATAAAGATAATAAATTAGTTGAGTTTGCAAGTAATCACGTATGTCATCATGATCATTGTGAAGGACACAAATAATTAAATAAAAAGGAATCTGAATTTTATTCAGGTTCTTTTTTGCTTTTTAATAAGATGTTTAAAAAAAAATAATAAAACTATGGATAAATATATATGACTTATGATAAATTATTTATGTATACACATAATGTATTAATTTAAACAAAAGATAGGAGAATAAATATGTCTAAGTATAAAGTTGGAGACGAATTAATAGTTATTACAGATCCAAATAAAGAGAGTGCCAAGTTACAAGAACTTACTAAATTAAGTTTAGAAGATAAGTTTGCACAAATCTCATGGGGGATAAAAATTGAGAATGTTGAATATGATAAGCCTTATGTTACACTAACTTATAAGAATTTGAGTGGACAAATTCAAAAGGTATTTGCAGAATGTAAGGACGTTAAAAACTTTGATCATGAAAAAGTTTTAGAAAAGGCATTATTAAAGGCATTTCAAAACGAAATAATAAATATATCAGTAATAAGAAATAATAATATAAAATTATAATATATAAGAGTGGTTAAACAAGGTGTTTATCCACTCTTACTCTGATTATGACAATAAATGCCACTTGTTGTATAATGTAGTATAATAAGTAGAGTGCAAATAATCAAAATATAACAGTCATATGGAGGAAACTGCTGTGAATGAAGTTGTTGAGGTAAGGAAAATTAAAATAGGAGAGGGAAGTCCTAAAATATGTGTTCCAATAGTAGGAGTTAATCAAAAGGAAGTATTGGAAGAAGCTAAAGTTATTAATACTAAAAAATCAGATTTGGTTGAGTGGAGAATTGACTATTATGAAGATGTTGATAAATTTAATAAAGTAAAAGAAACATTATTAGAGTTAAGAAGAATATTATCCAATAAACCTATTCTAATTACTTTTAGGAGTGCAAATGAAGGTGGGCAACTAGAAATTTCAAAAGAAGATTATTATATGTTAATCAAATCAATATTAAATACTCAAATTGCCGATCTTGTTGACGTAGAACTTTTTATGGGAGAAGATGTTGTTAAGGAATTAGTTCAGATAGCTCATAACAATAATGTTAAAGTAGTTATGTCTAGTCATGATTTTGATAAAACTCCTCCTAAGGAAGAAATAATTAACAGATTGCGAAAGATGCAAGATCTTAATGCTGATTTGCCTAAAATAGCCGTTATGCCTAAAAATTCAAGTGATGTTTTATCATTATTGTGTGCTACTGAGGAAATGAGAACTAAATATGCAAATAGACCAATAATAACAATGTCTATGGCGGGGATTGGAACTATAAGTAGAATCTCAGGAGAAATTTTTGGATCATCAATAACATTTGCGTCTTTGAAAAAGGCATCTGCACCAGGTCAAATTCAAGTTGATAAATTAAATAATATACTTAAATTACTTCATGACTGTAAATAATAGATTAATTTTAAAGAGAAAAGAATTTTTGATATGAAATAAGTTTAACTAACATTTATGTATAAGTTAAGCTTTTTTTTATCACCAAACAACTTGATGAAATTGTAAAATATTCAAGAAAAGAGTATAATACTAATTGTAAAGGGGGAATTATAAATGAAGAGTTTAAAAAATCAAATAATTGCGGTAAGTGTATTTATAGCTCTTATGACAACGTTTACCTTGGGCGGTATATATGTTTATAACATTAATACTAACAATAAAGAATCTTTAAATGAATATGACGAGGTTCTTAGAAATGATTATGATACTAATATAAAAAACCAGGTTCAGAACGTTATATCATTACTAAATGGTATTTATGAAAAACAAAAAACAGGGGAATTAACAGAATCGCAGGCTAAAAATGAAGCAAAAGATTTAGTCAAAGCTTTGAGATATAATGGCGAAGGCTATTTTTGGGTTGATGGAATAGATGCCACTTTAGTAGCACATCCAATGTTTCCTGAACAAGAAGGAAGTAATAGAATTAATGAAACAGATAAAAAAGGAAATAAATTAATACAAAATATAATTAAAACTGCAAAAGCTGGGGGAGGTTTTACAGATTTTTATTATAATAAAAATGGACAAGATGAAGTAGCACCTAAGAGAGCATATTCTGAGTTATTTGAACCTTATGGATGGGTAATAAGTACAGGAAATTATGTTGATGATATTGATAAAGTTATTTATGAAAAAGAGGTCCAGTTAAATTCTAATTTCAATAAATTACTTACTATAGAAATAATAAGTATGTTAATTTTATTATTAATTATAATTTCTATATCTGTAATGGTAGGAAAGAAATTAACTAAGCCAGTAATTAAGATTGAGAAATTAGCAGAAAGAATAGCGACATATGATTTTTCAGAGGATATAGAAATAAATGATAAGACAGAACTTGGTAGGACAGCAAAAGCTTTGAATTTAGCTCAGAGTAATGTAAAAGATTTAGTGAAAAATATAAGTAATGAAGCAACATCTTTAACAGCTTGTAGTGAAGAGTTAGCTGCACTTGTACAAGAGGTAAATGGAAAAGTTGCCAATATGAGTAGTGCTACAAAGGAAATTGTAAGTAATATGAATGAATCAAGTGAATCAGCATCACAGGTTGAAGAATGTGTAAGAGAAATTAATTTAAGTGTTAATGTACTTGCTGAAAAATCAACTGATGGTAGTGGTATCTCAGTAAAATTTAAAGATATGTCATCTAAGTTAAAGGATAAAACAGGTGAGGCATTAGATAATACTCAAAGTATTTATGAGGAAAAAGAAAGAAGCATTTTAAATGCAATTAAAGATGGAGAAGTAGTAAAAGAAATAACACAAAGTGTAGATGCTATAGCTGAGATAGCAACTCAAACTAATGTATTAGCATTAAATGCAGCAATTGAAGCTTCAAGGGCTGGGGAACAAGGAAGAGGATTTGCGGTAGTATCAGATGAAGTAAGAAAACTTGCAGAAGAATCAGCTGAGTCTGCAAATCAAATACAAGATACTGTAGAGAAAGTTCAAAATGCATTTAAAAAACTTTCTAATCACAGTAATGAAGTTCTGGAATTTATAAGTTGCGATGTTAAAAAGCAATTTAATGAGTTTATTTCATCCGGGGATTTTTATTATAAAAATGCTGAGAAAATAAGTACAATGTCAGAAGATATTGCGGCTATGTCTGAAGAGTTAACTGCATCAGTAGAAGAGGTAGCTGCAATGATTGGTAGCATGGCAGAAAATTCAAAGAAATCATATGTTAATTCAAAAGAAATTTTAAGCGATATAGATCAAACTACTGCCAGTATGCAAGAAGTTGCATCAACTGCTCAAAATCAAGCAGAACTTGCTATGAAACTTAATAATTTAATTGATGACTTCAAGATATAAGAATTAATATTAATAAATAAAAGTTATTAACTATTGCACTAAATACTTTTTATATAGTATGCTTTAACTAGAGATAAAAATGATAATATACGGAGGATTTTAAAATGTTGAATATAGGATGTCATTTATCAACAAGCAAGGGCTTTGAAAATATGGGAAAAGAAGCATTGAAGATAGGTGCTAATACTTTTCAATTTTTTACTCGTAATCCAAGAGGAGGAAAAGCCAAAGATATAGATGAAAATGATATATTAGCTCTTATTAGATTAATGCAGACAAATAATTTTACAAAAATCTTAGCTCATGCGCCATATACATTAAATGCATGTTCTGCTGATGAGAATACTAGAAAGTTTGCAAAAAATATGATGGAAGATGATTTGAGAAGAATGGAATACATTCCTAATAATTTGTATAATTTTCATCCGGGGAGTCATGTTAAGCAAGGTGTCGATGTAGGGATTAATTATATAGTTCAAATGTTGAATGATGTTATCAAACCAGAACAAACAACAAAAGTTTTATTAGAAACTATGTCTGGAAAAGGAACTGAAGTTGGAAGAAGTTTTGAAGAAATTGCAGAAATAATAAGTAGAGTAGAACTTAAGGAGCATATGGGAGTATGTTTAGATACATGTCATATTTATGATGCTGGTTACGATATAGTTAATAATCTTGATGATGTTTTAAATGAATTTGATAGGATAATAGGTTTAGATAAGTTGTATGCTATACATTTAAATGATAGTAAGAATCCATTTGAAAGTCATAAAGATAGACATGAAAAAATAGGTGAAGGATATATTGGATTAGATGCCTTTTCTAGAATCATAAATCATCCTAAGTTAAAACATTTACCATTTTTTCTAGAAACCCCAAATGAACTTGATGGATATGCAAAAGAAATAGAAGTACTAAGAGGACTTTATAATTATGAAGTATAATATTATTTTATTTGATGCAGATGATACTTTGTTAGATTTCAAAAAGAGTGAGAAAAAAGCATTAGAAAATGCTTTTATTAAAAATGATATTTGCTTAACGGAAAAAATAATAAGTGAATATAAAAAAATAAATTCTGGTTTATGGAGTGAGTTTAACAAAGGCAATATTGAAAAAGAATATATAATAGATAATAGATTTCGAATGTTATTTGAAAAATTAGATATTAATGAAGATGCAGATAAAATAAAAAAAGATTATCAATATGAATTGGGTTATGGATTTTTTGTAATAGATGGAGCTATAGAAATTTGTAAGAAGTTATCAGAAACTTGTGATTTATATTGTGTTACAAATGGATTAGCACAAAATCAATTTAGAAGAATTAAAGGTGCAAAGTTAGAAGAATATTTTAAAGGTATATTTGTATCAGAAGAGGTTGGATTTGCCAAACCTAAAAAAGAATATTTTGATTATGTTTTGAAAAAAATTAGTAATTGTCATAAGGAATCAGTATTAATTGTAGGAGACTCTTTGGAATCGGATATTCAAGGAGGAGTTAATGCAGGAATAGATACGTGTTGGTATAATCCTAATGGCTACGTAAACAATTCAAAGGTTACTCCAAAGTATGAAATTAAAAATTTAGATGAAATTTTAAAGATAATAAGATATAAAATGGATTAATATATAAAATTTGTTTTTAAAAAGTCATTAAATGATGGTAATATATATGTAGAAATAAATAAAATGGTATAATTCTAGAATTATTAGAAAGCAAGGAGAGATTTTATGAATAATGATATTTTATTAGAGTCAGGTACTGGAGAATTAGAAATAATATAATTTGTAATTAACAATAATCATTATGCAATTAATGTTGTTAAGGTTAAGGAAGTAATAGACATGCCAGAAACTTTAACTACACTTCCAGATCCAAAACCAGAATTGGCAGGTTTAATACTATGTAGAGATGAAATTTTACCTTTAGTAGATTTAAAATATATAGTATCTAAAAGAGAGACTACAAAGAGAGGTAAGAAAGTGATAATATGTGAATTCAATAAAGTAAAGGTTGCCTTTAATATTGATGACATTGTTGCTGTTCACAGAATAAAGTGGCAAGATATCAGAAAACCAGATGATTTAACAGAAAGTTCTTTATCAGTAGGAAACATCTTATTAGATGGAAAAGTAGTATTAATGCTAGATTTCGAAAAAGTTGTAACTGATATTTCACCAAGTTCTGGTATAAGTGAAGATAGATTAGTGAGAGTTCAATATAAAGACAGATCTGATGTTAAATTAGTATTAGCAGATGATTCAGCGTTAATAAGAAAATTATTAAAAGATACATTAATAAAAGCAGGTTTTAAAAATTTAAATATTTTTGATGATGGACAACAAGCTTTAGATTACTTAATGAAACTAAAAGAAGAAAAAGCAGAAAATTTTATGGAAGATGTACAATTATTAATTACAGATATTGAAATGCCTGTAATGGATGGATTAACTCTTACAAGAAATATTAAGGAAGATAGTACCTTGAGAAATTTACCAGTTATTATATTCTCTTCATTAATTACTGATGAGTTAAGACATAAAGGTGAATCTGTTGGTGCAGATGCACAATTAAGTAAGCCAGAAGTTGAAGAACTTATTGGCGTTGTGGACAAATTGTTAAATAAATAAAAAACAGTTATATAGAAAATAAGAAGTTATATTATTAATAACTTCTTATTTTTTGTGCGCCCAGCATGGGCGTGCACTAATCGGTGAAAGTCCGTAACGGGGGCTGATAGTGCCAACCGTATAGCTTAAGACAAGGGTGTCCATCGTGAGGCGGAATCTGAAGGAAGTCGGCGGCAAAGCTTTGGTCTGAGGTACACGAACTACATTTGAGGCTGATGTCTATGGGTAAGCTTGCAAAACAAAGCAAAGCCCTATAACTATCCGAAAATAGACAGAGTAAATGTGGCAGATATATGAAGTGAAAGTGCACGTTCTTACCTGGGAAGGTCTGATAATACATCAATAAGTAGATGAAATTTCGAAATTGATAACCTATATAGTGATATATAGCTGAATTATCAGAAGTCAGCAGAAGTCATAGTATAAATGCTAACATAATAATGTAGATAAATGATCATTTA
>JAQXTC010000069.1 GCA_029219285.1 Clostridiaceae bacterium | reverse complement strand
GTTGAAAGAACTCATACTTCAGAAGGTGTTAAATCTAACTATGAAGAACTAGAAGGAAAAGAAGTAACAGTAGCAGGAAGAATAATGTCTAAGAGAGGACAAGGAAAAGTGGTTTTCTCTGATATATATGATAGAGATGGTAAGATTCAATTATTCTTAAAGATTGATGAGGTTGGAGAAGAAAACTTAAAAGTATATAAGACTTATGATTTAGGAGATATAGTTGCTGTTACAGGTACTGTATTTAAGACAAGAACTGAAGAAATATCAGTAAAGGTTAAATCATTTGAATTAGTATGTAAGTCATTAAAGCCATTACCAGAAAAGTTCCATGGTTTAAAGGATCCAGATTTAAGATATAGACAAAGAGAAGTTGATATAATAACTAATCCAGAAGTAAAGGATACTTTCATAAAGAGAACTAGAATTATATCAGCTATGAGAGAATTCTTAGATAATAGAGGATTCTTAGAAGTTGAAACACCAGTACTTTCAGGAATAGCTGGTGGTGCAGCAGCAAGACCATTCATAACTCATCACAATACTTTAGATATGGATATGTACTTAAGAATAGCAACTGAGTTACACTTAAAGAGACTTATAGTTGGTGGAATGGAAAAAGTATATGAAATAGGTAGAATATTCAGAAATGAAGGAATGGATATTAGACATAATCCAGAGTTTACTTCAATAGAATTATATGAAGCTTATTCAGATTACAATGATATGATGGAAATCACAGAAAATATGGTGCAACATATTTGTGAAAAAGTAGTTGGTTCAACTAAGGTTAACTATGAAGGAACTGAAATTGACTTTAAGGCACCATGGAAGAGAATGACTATGGTTGATGTTGTTAAGGAATTTGCAGGAATTGATTTTGATACAATAAATTCAGATGAAGAAGCTAGAGAAATAGCGAAGAAGCATAACTTAGAATTCCCTAAACCATTAAATACTGTTACTAAGGGTGAAGTTTTAATAGCTTTATTTGAAGAATATGGTGAAGAAAAATTAATCCAACCAACATTTGTAATAGATTATCCAGTAGAAAATTCACCTCTTACTAAGAAAAAGAGAGGAAATGAAGCATTTACAGAAAGATTCGAAGGATTCGTATATGGAAGAGAATTATGTAATGCATATTCTGAATTAAATGATCCAATAGTTCAAAGACAAAGATTTGAACAACAAGCTAAGGAAAGAGAACTTGGTGATGATGAAGCATACGTATTAGATGAAGAATTCATGAGTGCGCTTGAAACTGGTATGCCACCAACAGGCGGATTGGGAATGGGAATAGATAGATTAGTTATGTTCCTTACTAATTCATCTTCAATTAGAGACGTAATATTATTCCCAACAATGAGACCACAATCAAATAACTAATAGACAAGTTTGCGTAAAGACTATATATGAGTAATTCATATATAGTCTTTTTTTGGAGGTGATATGTGAATGTTAAAGGTTAATTTTTATAATGAAGTAGAAGATGTCTTGTTAAAATTTGCAGTTATTATAGCTAAGACTGATGGTAAATGGGTGTTTTGTAAACATAAAGAAAGAGATACATATGAAATACCTGGTGGACATAGAGAAAAAGGTGAGAATATTATTGAAACTGCTAAAAGAGAATTACGAGAGGAAACAGGAGCAAAAGATTTTTCTATTAAACCTATATGTGTGTATTCTGTAAAGGGTAAAACAAGAGTAAATAAAAATAATGATGATGAGAGTTTTGGGATGTTGTATCTTGCGGATATATTTTCATTTGAAAAAGAGTTACATAGTGAAATGGAAAAGATTATAATTACAGAAGAATTGATAAGTAACTGGACATATCCTTTGATTCAACCAGAATTGATTAAAGAAGCTGAGAGAAGAGGTTATTTATAAGATTAAGAATTAAAAATAAAAAAAATAAAAAAAAGTACAAAAAGTAGTTGCAATTTTAGAAAATACTGATATAATTAAAAAGGTAGTGACGTTCCGCGGTAGCTCAATGGTGGAGCACTCGGCTGTTAACCGATAGGTTGGAGGTTCGAGCCCTCTCCGCGGAGCCAATTTTACTTTAAGTCACTAATAAATAATATTCCGCGATAGCTCAATGGTGGAGCACTCGGCTGTTAACCGATAGGCTGGAGGTTCGAGTCCTCTTCGCGGAGCCATTTGAATTTTAAGCGATGCATATGCATCGCTTTTTTGATTTTATTATAAAACTAATGTCTTGACATATAATGTTCATTTGATAAAATAAAGAATATAATTACATATTAAGTGCGATGATAAAGAGGAGTATCCTTTGAGTTATTTATAGAGAGATGATGGTAGCTGAAAATCATTATAATGATAAGGTGAAGGGAGCTTTTGAGTGCTGTTTATTGAAAGTAGGGCTTATGCCAAAAAGGGTGGAACCGCGGAATAGAATTTCGTCCCTTTATGGTTTTAAGGCTTTTTTTTTATTTATAAAAATTTTGGAGGGATTAATTATGGCAGTTGAAAAGACAATGGATAAAATCGTAGCTCTTTGTAAAAACAGAGGATTTATATTCCCTGGTTCAGATATCTACGGTGGATTAGCAAACTCATGGGATTACGGCCCATTAGGAGTTGAATTTAAAAATAATGTTAAAAGGCATGGTGGAAGAAATTCGTACAAGAAAGCCCTTATAATGTAGGTGTAGATGCAGCTATACTTATGAATAGAGAAGTTTGGGTTGCTACAGGACACGTTGGAGGATTCTCGGATCCATTAATGGATTGTAAAGAATGTAAAGCTAGATTTAGAGCAGATAAGTTAGTAGAAGATTATATGACTGAACATGGTGCAGAAGTAGCTTCAGCAGACGGATGGACAAATGATCAATTAAAATCTTATATTGAAGAACATAACATAGTTTGTCCTAAGTGTGGAAAATTAAACTACACAGATATTAGAAGTTTTAATTTGATGTTTAAAACACATGCTGGTGTTACTGAAGAATCTACAAATGAAATATACTTAAGACCAGAAACTGCTCAAGGTATATTTGTAAACTTCAAACAAGTTCAAAGAACAACAAGAAAGAAGATACCATTTGGTATAGCTCAAGTTGGTAAGTCGTTCAGAAATGAAATAACTCCTGGTAACTTTACATTTAGAACAAGAGAATTTGAACAAATGGAATTAGAATTCTTCTGTAAGCCAGATACTGATTTAGAATGGTTTGGTTATTGGAAAGATTATTGCTGGAACTTCTTATTAAACTTAGGTGTAACAGCAGAAAACTTAAGAATAAGAGATCATGAACAAGAAGAATTATCATTCTATTCAAAAGCTACATCTGATATAGAATATTTATTCCCATTTGGATGGGGAGAACTTTGGGGTATAGCAGATAGAACTGACTATGACTTAAAGAGACATATGGAACATTCAGGACAAGATTTAAGTTACTTAGATCAAGCTAACAATGAAAAATATGTACCATACTGTATAGAACCATCATTAGGAGCTGATAGAGTTGCTTTAGCATTCTTAGTGGATGCATATGATGAGGAAGATTTATCAACTGATGATAAGAAAGATTCAAGAGTAGTATTACACTTACATCCAGCATTAGCACCATATAAGGCTGCTATATTACCATTATCAAAGAAACTTTCTGATAAGGCTTTAGAAGTATATTCAAACTTAAGTAAGAAGTTTAATGTGGATTTTGATGAGACAGGAAGTATTGGTAAGAGATATAGAAGACAAGATGAAGTTGGTACTCCATTCTGTATAACAGTTGATTTTGATACTGAAAATGATGGGGCTGTTACAATAAGAAATAGAGATACAATGGAACAAGAAAGAGTTAAGATAGAAGAACTTGAAGCATACATTGAAAAGAGTTTAGAATTCTAGGATATAATTTAATCATGAAAGCGAGGTGTATTGAGGCGATATCAATAGCTTCGCTTTCATTTTATTAATTTTGTGTGTTTTAAATAAAACCTATTATTTCTATAGTGATAAATAATAATAAAAGAGTATAATGATAGTAGTGTATTTTTTATGGAATAATTTGAGCGGAGGCGTGAAATGAGAAAAAGTTTCGATGAATTTAAAACTTTTATAAAAGACAGAAATGTGGCTGTTGTGGGGATAGGTGTTTCTAATATACCATTAATTAATTTTTTAGTGGATTTAGGAGCAAGAGTTACTGCCTTTGATAAGAAAAGTGAAGAAAAATTAGGAGAAGTGGCACAAGATTTTAAGAATAGGGGGGTATCTTTAGAATTAGGAGAAGAATACCTAGACAAATTGACAGGATTTGATGTTGTGTTCAAAACACCATCAATGAGAATTGATAGTGATGCACTTGTGAGAGTAAAAAAAGAAGGTGCATATGTCACTTCTGAAATGGAAGAGTTTGTGAGATACTGTAAAGGTAAAATATATGCTGTAACAGGAAGTGATGGTAAGACAACAAGTACAACAATTATATCAAAGCTTTTAATGGCAGAAGGATATAAGACTTGGGTTGGTGGCAATATAGGAACACCTCTATTTTCAAAGATTGAAGAAATTCAAGAAGGAGATATGGTGGTTTTAGAATTATCCAGCTTCCAATTGATGACTATGAAAAACCAAGTTGATGTTGCAATATGTACAAATTTAGCGCCAAATCACTTAGACATGCATAAAGATATGCAAGAATATGTAGATGCTAAGAAAAATATATTCTTATATCAAGGACCAAAAGATGTATTGGTAGTTAATAGAGAAAATGAAATAACATATGGATTTGAAAAAGAAGCTAAAGGTGAAGTTAGAGAATTTAGCTCTAAGAGAATAATTCCCAATGGTGCATATTATCAAAATGGAGTGCTGTATCTAGAAGGTAAAGAAGTATGTAAAAAAGATGATATAGTTATTAAAGGAATGCATAATGTAGAAAATTACTTAGATGCATTTATAGCGACTAAAGATGATGTGTCTATAGAAACTATGAAAAAAGTTGCAGAGACTTTTGGAGGGGTTGAACATAGATGCGAATTAGTAAGAGAAATAGATGGAGTAAAATATTATAATGATTCAATTGCATCAAGTCCAACAAGAACACTTGCAGGATTGAGAGCTTTTGATAAAAAAGTTATATTAATAGCTGGTGGTTATGATAAGCATATTCCTTTTGAACCTTTAGCTAATCAGGGGTATCCATACATAAAAGAGTTAATATTGTTAGGTGCAACTAGAGATAAGATTAAAGCTGTTTTTGAAAAAGTTGAAGAGGAAAAAGGTATTAAAGTTAATATGACTTTTGTAGATACGTTAGAGGAGGCAGTATATAAAGCTAAAGAATTAGCTGAAGCTGGAGATGTTGTTACTTTATCACCTGCATGTGCTGCTTTCGATATGTTTGACAACTTTATGGTAAGAGGGAATAAATTCAAAGAAATAGTTAATAATATAAAGTAATTAGTTAGAATAAGGGTGTCTAGAAAATTCTAGACACCCTTATTTTTATTTGTCTGCTGTTTTGATTATATATGGTGTTAAAACATCTGGCGATTTTTTTATAAATATGCCTGCATCAGTAGGATAATAATCATTGATGCTACTTGAATTGACTTGTGAACCACTTATTTTTTTGTTGGATAAATCCACTTTTAATTCGTAAAGAGAATTTGATTTATCTAAATTGATATAATAAATTTTATCATTAAAGGATTTTAAATTTTCGCCATTAATTATTCCGATTCTGTCTGAAGTTAGATCGGAAGGATTAATACGGTATAAGTTATTGTTATCTGAAGTATTTATAGCTAAAATTTCATTTTCATATACAGTGAAACTATTAACAGAGTAATCTGTTATCTTTTGGCGTTGAGTACCATCTGTCCTGATAGAGTATAGTGAAGAGTTGTCGCTTAAATTTTGATATAAAATGAAATCGCCATTTATTAAAAATAATCCAACACTATCTTTTGTAATTAATTTTTCTTTGTTATCTTTAGTATCATAAGAAAATAATCTATTTTGATTACTATGTTCAGAAGAAATGTCAAGATAATAAAGAGTGTTGTTTACAGGGGTAATGTTATGTATATTATGCTCTTTTAATTTTGTGACTTTTTTATCATTAAGATTGATTGAGTAAAGATTATTACTTTTACTGCCATCAGCATAATATAATATGTTATTTATTAATGCTATTGTATCAGTAGAGTAATCGAACTTATCTTTAACATCAATGGTCTTTAAAACTGATGTTGGATAAGGCTCATCAATTATTGATATTTTATTATTGTCCTCCCAATTTGGATATATTAATGAAGTTCCATTGATTATAAATGGACATGAAATTATAGTTTTGTCATTTAAAACAAATGGTATAGTTGATTTTGTTGCAGTAGAAGAAGTTGTGGTTATTTTTTCTTCAGAAGTAGATTCCTTTGCATTACTATTCGAACAACCGCTTATCATTACAGACAGTAACAATAAGGTGAAAATTATTGACCTTTTTCTCATAAGTACCCTCCGATATATTTTTGTATTATATATATATAATAGTAAAATAAAAACTTTTAAGAGTAAAGAATTTGGAACAAAAGTAGCTAATATTATTGAAATGAGAAGATGTTTAGAAATAACTTACCCGGGTGTATCATTATGCGTATATTGTAGTATTTTAGTGAATTATAAAGTAAAGGGAATATAATTTCGCTTAATATACATATATGATGATAATGTGGTATTCTAAAAATGTTACTATAATAACCGTCGCGAGAACAAAGCGACAAAAACTTCTAAAAAACTTTTGAAATAAGTTAAAAAAACTTGTTGACAATAAGTTTGAGAAGTGATAAGATAAGGAAGTCGCCTGAGGGGTGACTAAGTAAATTTGATCTTTGAAAATTGAACAGAATAAATAAGTTAAGAACCAGCAATTCTTTTATTAGTAAGTTTTATGAGACACAGATTAAACTTTTAATTGAGAGTTTGATCCTGGCTCAGGACGAACGCTGGCGGCGTGCTTAACACATGCAAGTCGAGCGATGAAGCTTCTTCGGAAGTGGATTAGCGGCGGACGGGTGAGTAACACGTGGGTAACCTGCCCTATAGTGGGGAATA
>JAQXTC010000068.1 GCA_029219285.1 Clostridiaceae bacterium | reverse complement strand
AGATCTAAGTTTCCAAGTTCTGCAGTTGTAAGCTTTGCATAAATAGCAGTAGCGATAACATTAACTCTTTGAACTGCATCTTTAAATCCAATGATCTGTCCGCCTAAAATTACTTTAGTATCAGCATCGTAAATAAGTTTTACATACATCTTATCTCTACCAGGGTAGTAAGAAGTTTGGTTGTAGTCTGATATGAAAACTGATTTATAATTTAAATTACGTTTTTTAGCTGCTTCTTCAGTAAGGCCAGTTGAAGCTGATTCCATATTCATGATTTTAATACAGCTAGAATTTAAAGAACCTTGATATTTCTTGTTTAGTCCTGCTAAATTTTCACCAACAATTCTACCAAGCTTATTAGCCCCAGTAGCTAGTGGAACATAAGAATCTTCTTTAGTTACTATATTTTTAATAGTTGCACAATCACCAGCAGCGTAAATATCTTTAATTGAAGTTTCGCCATATTCATTTACAATAATGGCACCATTTTTAAGCATTTCGATATTAGTATTTGATAGAATTTCAGTATTAGGTCTGACACCAGTTGCAATTATTACAAGATCAGCAGCTATTTTTTCACCTTTACTTGTAATAACAGCTTCTACTTTAGATGAACCAACAAGCTCTGAAACTGCTTCGTTTAATCTTAAATCTACATTATGATTTCTGATTTCTTCTTCTAAAATATCAGTTATTTCTTTATCAAAAACTTGCGGTAAAATTCTTTCTTCAAGTTGGAATATAGTTACTTTTTTATTTTGTCGTTTACAAGCTTCGATTGCTTCTATGCCTATAAAACCAGCACCTATAATCACAACATTTTTTATAGAATCCTCTTGTAGAAGGTTACGAATTTTAATTCCATCATCCATAGACTTTAATGTTGATACATTATCTAATTTAACATTTTTTACTGGAGGAATAATGCTTCTTGCACCAGTAGCAATCATTAGCTTATCATATTTATCAACCAATACTTCATTTGTTTTTAGGTTTTTAACTTCAATTTCTTTTTTATCAGTATTTACATTGATAACTTCGTGAAAAATGTTTAGTTCAATGCCTGATTTTTTAAATTCCTCAGGTGTTCTGGCAAGCATTTCATTTTTATCATCAAAAAAACCGCCTGCATAATAAGGAAGTCCACATGCACCAAAGGAAACTATATCTGTTTTTTCATATACGATGACATCTGTATCTTTTTTTAATCTCTTAAGCTTTGAAGCTGCACTCATTCCAGCAGCAACACCACCAATTATTATGACTCTCATTTTTTGTCCTCCTAAATAAGTCTTATAAAGTGTAGAATTTATTTTTTAGTTTTTACACAAAATACTAAAGTATGCATCTTTATTGAATATTAATATATAGACAAATATCTATATTGTATATTATAATAACCTAAATAATATGGATTGTATATAATAAATATTAAAATTGGTCTATAAAAAACAAAGGAAGAGGTCTAAAGACATGGGAGAAAGTTCATTTTTAAGTTCTTATATTAAGATATCGGATTTAAGAACTGTTGCATTTTTACTAATTTTGATTGGTACATTTTTTATAATTAGATTATTTGAAAAGAAAAAGATAAAATTTACTACAAGAACAATATATGCTACCTTGATAGGTCTTGTGTTAGGAATAATAATTCAAGCTATAGCATCATTTCCGGAAAATCCAGGAGAAATTACTTGGTTAAGTGAAGTTAGCACTTGGTATGGATTTGTTGGATCTGGGTTTATGGATCTTTTAAAAATGCTTGTAGTGCCAATGGTTTTTGTATCTATATTAAAAGTAATAATTAATATGGGTGAAGGAGATAATTTTCAATCATTAACATTAAAGTCCATAGGAATTTTAATGGGAACTACTACTATTGCAGCAATTGTGGGTGTTATTGTAGCTAATATAATGAATCTTGGTAAAAATCTAAGTACAGGCACTTTAGATAGTGAAATAAGAGAGATAGTTCCGCTTGCAGATACATTAAGAGGAATGTTGCCATCCAATCCAATAGATGCAATGGCTAGTGGTAATGTAGTAGCAGTAATTATTTTTGCTGCCTTTTTAGGAATAGCAACAAGAAGAATGAATAAAAAGTATCCAGATATTATAAAGCCATTTATAGATTTAGTGGAAGCATTTTATAAAGTGATTGTAAGTGTGGCTATGACTGTAATTAAATTTATGCCTTATGCTGTTGTGGCAATGCTTGCTAATACTTTAGTTTCAAGAGGAATATCTTCCATGATTTCTGTGATTTATTTTATAGTTGGCTTATATATTGCTGTTATTATCGTATTCTTAATTCATTTAATCATATTAGCTTTAAATGGATTAAATCCGCTAAAATATCTAAAGAATGTATCAGAAGCTTTACTTTTAGCTTTTACTTCTAGATCAAGTCTTGGAACACTTCCAGTGACAATTGAAACCTTAAAGGATAAGCAAGGGGTAGAAGAAGGTGTAGCAAGTTTTGTTGCAAGCCTTGGTGCTAATATGGGTATGAATGGGTGTGCAGGGATTTATCCAGCGATGATGACTGTAACACTTGCTAATATGGCTGGAATTGAAATGAATATAGGTTTTTATGTAATGATGCTTATAGTAATAGCAATTAGCTCTCTTGGTATAGCTGGACTTCCAGGAACAGCAACAATGGCAGTATCTGTAGTATTATCAGGTGTAGGTCTTGGAGGATATTTTCCACTGGCATCTGGAATTATAGCAATTGATCCTATCTTAGATATGGGAAGAACAATGCTTAACGTTAATGGTACAAATGTAACAGCTGTTATTGTAGCAAAATCAAATAAAAAACTAGATAAAGAAAAGTTTAATGAGTAACCATGTTTATGGTTACTTTTTTTGATGTCAAACCAAAAGTTCATAGCAACTCTGTGCAGATATAAAATTAGAACATAATCTAATGTTGATAACAATAAATTAAAGTTGAAAAAAGAAGACTTGAACAAAGAAATAAAGCTATTAGAGAAAAACTTTCTTTGTATATGAAAAATGAATTAAAATTTTTCCAGAAGGAAGTAATTTATGTAATGGTATTGGTCAAACAATTTTATATAGATATATATGTGAAAATCCATCAGTAAAAACTTTTATGAATTAGAAGAGTGGAAGAGCAAGCAAAATAATATTGAGTGGATGATTAGTTTATGCAAAACTTTGGAATTGTGGAGTATGAGAGAATTGAACATAGTTTCTATTATGAATTAAAAATTGCAAAGTTATCGGAAATTACTATAGGGGAGCTGATTACCTCATTAAGTATAGTTGCTTATGTAATAAATCCCATAGAAGCTATACTTGGGCAATTAAATTTTTAATTTATCAATTAGAGATAATGTAAGATTAGGGAATTTAGAGGCTTCAGAAGAAGAAATAATAAAGGCTTGTAAATTAGCTAATGCCCATGAATTTATCGAAGGTATGGAAAATTCTTATGATACCATGATTAAAGATGGTGGCAGTAATTTATCTGGTGGACAAAAACAAAGAATGGCTTTTTATAAATGCTAATGTTACAGAATAGAAAAAATTATTAAAAAATTATTATTTCGATAACTAGATATTTATAAAAAAATTTGTTAAAATAAATTGAAAGATGTAATAATTTATTTTATATATATAAATAAAGCATTGAGGGGATAATTTAATATGAAGAAGTTAATATTAGTAACATCACCACCAGCATGTGGTAAGACATTTATTTCAAAGGAAATATCTAAGGGAGTAGACAATATAGTTTACTTAGATAAAGATACTCTAATTGTACTATCTAAACAAATATTTAAAGTAGCAGGGGAAGAATACAATAGAAGTTCAGATTTCTTCCAAAAGAATATAAGAGATTATGAATATGAATGTGTAGTTGACCTAGCTTTAGAAGCTTTAGACTACAACAATAACGTATTAATTAATGCTCCATTTACTTCTGAAATAAGAGATTCTGAATATATGGACAACCTTAGAAAACAATTAGCTGAAAAAGATGCTAAATTAGTTTTAATCTGGGTTGAAACTGATCCTGAAGTTTGTCATCAAAGAATGATTGAACGTAATTCAAGCAGAGATACTTGGAAACTTGAACACTGGGATGAATATATAGCAGGTGTTAATTTTGATAAGCCAGTTGGAATACCTGAATTGGTTGAATTCAAAAACTCTTCAACTGAAGAATTTGAAGCTTCATTAAAGGAAACTGTTGATTATTTAAATAACAACTAATAATTATATAAAAATAAGCTGAATCATTATGGTTCAGCTTATTTTAAATTACTTAATAAATATTATTGTGCTTTGTTAGCACTTAATGATATTATTGTTATGGTAGAAATGAAGAAAGTGGAGGGTTAAAAAAGATGAATGCTTTAGGTCATTTTAAAACAATAACAAATCATAAGCTTTTGGTAATGAGATATTGTTTTAAGGTAGGTTTATATAAACAAGGTCTTCTTCATGATCTTTCAAAGTATACATGGGTGGAGTTTTCTGCTGGAATAAAATATTATAGAGGGGACGTAAGTCCCAACGGTATTCAAAAGCTAACAGAAGGTTATTCAAAAGCGTGGTTACATCATAAAGGTAGAAATAGACATCACTTTGAATATTGGATAGATTATGGAGTTAATCCTGATGAAGGTTTAGTAGGAATGAAAATGCCTACTAAGTATGTAGTAGAGATGTTTATCGATAGGATGTGTGCTTCAAAAAATTATCTAAAAGATAAGTATACTAACTCAAGTGCTTTGGAGTATTATAATAGAGGAAAAAATCATTATGTTTTACATAAAGACACAAGGAGTCTTTTAGAGTTATTACTTAATAAACTTGCTAAAGACGGTGAAGAAAAAACATTAAAATATGTTAAGGAAGAGATTTTAAAAAAATAAGGAGTAGACAAAGTAGATGGGAACTAAATATAAAAAGCCAGAACTTTTAGCACCAGCAGGAAGTTTAGAAAAGCTAAAAATAGCATTTCAATATGGAGCTGATGCTGTATATTTTGGAGGAGAAGTATTTTCTTTAAGAGCTAGTGCTCAAAACTTTACATTTGAAGAAATTAAAGAAGGTGCTAAGTTTGCACATGACCTTGGTAAAAAGTTATATTGTACTGTAAATGTAATGCCAAGAAGTGAAGAATTAAGTGAATTGCCAGAGTTTTTAAAGCAATTAGAAGAAGCCAATGTTGATGCTGTATTAGTATCAGATTTAGGTGTATTTTCACTTGTGCAAAAACACACAAACCTGCCAATACATATAAGTACTCAAGCTAATACAATAAATTATGAAGCATGTAATATGTGGCATAAGCTAGGGGCTGAAAGAGTAGTTCTTGCTAGAGAATGTTCACTTAAAGAAATAAAGACAATAAAAGAAAATATACCTGAAGATTTAGAACTTGAAATATTTGTTCATGGTGCAATGTGTATTTCATATTCAGGCAGATGTCTTCTTTCAAGCTATATGGCAGGAAGAGATTCCAATAGAGGCGCATGTGCGCAATCTTGCAGATGGAATTATTCATTAGTGGAAGAAAAAAGACCAGGAGAATACTTCCCAATAGAAGAGGATCAACATGGAACATACATTATGAATTCTAAGGATTTATGTATGATAGAACATATTCCAGAACTTATGGAACTTGGAGTAGCTTCTTTAAAGATAGAAGGAAGAAATAAGAGCGAATATTATGTGGCTGTTATTGTTAATGCTTATAGAAAAGCCATAGATTTATACTATGAAGATCCGGATAATTTTGTTTTACCAGAAAAGATAGTAGAAGAACTATACAAGGTAAGTCATAGAATTTACCATACAGGATTTTTCTTTGATGAACCAAAAACTGAAGGACAAATCTATAATACTAACTTCCATGTTAGAGATTATGATGTAGTAGCGATAATCTATGATTATGATGAAGAAACTCAAATAGCAACTTGTAAACAAAGAAATAAGTTTGTTATGGGAGATACAGTTGAAATTTTATCTCCAGGTAGTGCAGGAGAAGAATTCGTTGTTGAGGAACTATATAATGAAGATGGTGAAAAAATAGATGGATGTCCACATCCAGGAATGATGTGTAAAGTAAAAGTTCCATATAAAGTAGAGAGAAACTGTTTTATAAGAAAGAAATTATAAGACATTTAGAATTTAAGGTGTTACTTTTATGTAGCACCTTTTTGTATAGGTATTGAGATAAAGGAGGAAAAAAAGTGAATGAGGAAATTAATATTTTAGTAGTAGAAGATGATGTAGATATAAATGAACTTCTAGCTAGAATTTTAAGAAAGAATGGTTATACTGTAAAAAGTGCCTATTCTGGTTCAGAGGGCAAAACTTATGCAGATATGTTTAAATATGATTTGATTTTATTAGATTTAATGCTGCCAGGGGAAAGTGGCGAAAATATAATTGAAGAAATAAGAAAAAATAAGTATATGCCGATTATTGTAATTTCAGCTAAATCCTCAAAAGAGGACAAGGTTAATGCTTTAAGCCTGGGAGCTGATGATTTTATTACTAAACCTTTTGAAATAGAAGAGGTTTTAGCTAGAGTAGCAGCACAGCTTAGAAGATATACTAAATTCTCTGAAAACAAAGAAGAACAGGAAGAAGTAAGCTATAAAAATATTGTTTTAAATAAAGATAGTAGGCAAGTGTTTGTTAAAGGGAAAGAAGTTCAATTAACTTTAAGGGAATTTGATATATTAAAACTATTAATTACTAATAAGAATAAAGTTTTTACTAGGGAAAATCTTTTTGAATCTGTGTGGGGAAATGAATTTTTAGAAGATTATAATACGGTAAATGTCCATGTAAGTAATTTGCGTTCAAAATTAAGCAAGGCAGATCCTAAAGAAGAATACATTCAAACAGTATGGGGAATAGGATTTAAGTTTAAAGAATAAATAACTTTATACTTTCTTAATATTTGTTTTATAGTATCTTAAAGCCTTTTCAATATTATAAGATTATAAAAAGGAGGAGGTATAATGAAAGAAGTAGTTTTAAAGACTAATAAACTTACTAAAAAGTATGGAAATCAGTTAGCTAATGATAGTATAAATATGACTATTAACAAAGGTGATATATATGGTTTCATTGGCAAAAATGGAGCTGGGAAAACAACTTTTATGCGAATGATAACTGGGCTAATCTATAAAACTAGTGGAGATATTGAACTTTTAGGAAGAACAGGTTCTGATTTAGATAAGGCCAGAACCATGGTTGGAAGCTTAATTGAAACACCTGCCTTTTATAAAGATATGAGTGCTAGAGATAATCTAGAAATTTCCAGAAAAATAAGAGGCATTACTAATAAGGGCGCAGTAGATGAAGTACTAGAACTTGTAGGTTTAAAAGATGTTGGCAAGAAAAAGGTGAAAAACTTTTCTTTAGGAATGAGACAAAGACTTGGAATTGCCAATGCCATATTAGGTAATCCTAGATTTTTAATACTTGATGAACCTATTAATGGGTTAGATCCTATAGGAATAGTTGAAATTAGAGAACTTATTAAAAAGATTAATAAAGAAAAGGAAGTTACTGTTTTAATTTCTAGTCACATTTTAGAAGAATTAAAAGAACTTACTACTAAGTATGGAATTATAAGTGATGGAAGGTTGATTGAAGAAATAACTGCTGAAGAGTTAAAAGAAAAATGTAGAGAAAATATATTTTTAAAGGTTTCTGATGCAGCTAAGGCTGTTACAGTGCTTGAAAAGGAATATAAAGATATAAACTACGAAGTTCTTGAAGATAACAAAATTAGAGTATTTAATCATTTAGATTCATTAGGCGAAATAAATAAACTTCTAAATTGTAATGAAGTAATTGTTAAAGGTATAGAACTTAAGGGTGAAAAGCTTGAAGATTACTTTATATCAAGGATAGGAGGTGCCTCTAAGAATGCTTAGAATGATAAATGCGGAAATATTTAAATTATTTAAAAGTAAGATTTTTAAAGTGTTATGTTTGGTGGCAGTAGCTTTAGGTGTAGTGGTAATACTTGTGAATACTTATATGAATGAGGATACATTAAGAGAATCATTAAAAACATTGCCAGAAGAACAGCGAACTCAAATGATAGATAGCATGAAGAATCCTGAGGGGAAAAAAATAGTTAGTACAGGTTTTGCCCTAACAACATCAGGTGCAATCAATCCATTTGATACAACAGCTAGGGAAACATTTAATATGTCTTTTGGCGTTGGGGTTATTGAAATATTAATAGTAGTCTTAGTAGCTAGTTTGTTCGCCAAAGAGTATTCAGAGGGAACAATTAAAAATATCTTGGCTTATGGCAAGAAGCGAGAACAGTATTACATGGCAAAATTTATTGCTATAGCCGTTGGCATTGCAATTATTACTTTAATAATGTGTATTATTCCTACAGTTCAAAGGATAAGTGTTAAAGGCATAGGTGATGGCTCAGTCACAGAATTTTTAATTTATTGTGCTAAAGTTTATTTGGGAAATTTAATTTTGAGTATATGTACTTTAGCCTTTATAATGTTAATTGGAACAATTACAAGAAATAACAGTCATACTATTATAATTGGCTTAGTTATAATTACATTCATACCAATTGCATTAGGATTTGCATATGGAAAGTTTGATTGGTTTGATAATATTTATGAATTATCTTTACCTTATAATGCATCTTTAGTTAAGGCGATGCATGCTACCGGGGAAGATATGTTAAAGGCTATTTTTATAGGTGTTATAACAATGCTAATTTCACTTACAGCAGGTATATCAATACTTAAAAAGCAAGATATTAAATAGATAGAAAAGGTGGTGTTCTATGATAATAATTCTAATAATTATCATTATATTACTAATAGCTTATATAGTATCTATGAAAAAGGAACTAAAAAATATTGCAGATTTTATAGATAAGAGTAAAGGGCAATATATAAATATAAGTATTAGTAGTAATGATAAAGATATAGAGGCTCTCGTGAATAAAATTAATTATTTATATGATGAGAATGAGAAAATAAATATAAAGGTTAAGAAAACAGATACAGAGCTTAAGGAAAGTATAGCTAATATGTCCCATGATCTTAGAACACCGCTTACATCAATAATGGGTTATGTTGAATTATTAAAGGATGAAGGTATTTCAGAAGCCGAAAGAAAAGAGTACTTAGATATTATCGATAGGAGAACTAAAAGGCTTAAAAAGCTTATATCAGAATTTTACGACTTATCAAGACTAGAAACTAATGAGTATAAGTTTGATTTAGAAAAGGTTGATTTGCGAGCTTTATTAAGTGAAAATATGGCTTTATATTATAATGATTTTATTAAGATGCATATAGAACCTGAATTGAATTTGGCTAAAGTAAGTAATATAGTTTCAGATAAAGAAGTTGTTATGAGGATTTTTGATAATTTAACTAACAATATATTAAAACATGGATGTGGGAAAGTTAAAATTAGTTTAAAACAAGAAAAAGATTATATTATTACAGAGTTTTCAAATTATGCACCTTATATCAAGGAAGAAAATGTTGATAAGATATTTCAGAGATTCTATACAGATGATAAATCAAGAAATGCTAATAATACAGGGTTAGGATTAAGTATAACCAAAAGTTTTGTAGAAGAGCTAGGAAATGAAATAGAAGCAAAGCTGATAAATAAACAATTACACATTATAATTAAGTGGAAGCTTGC
>JAQXTC010000067.1 GCA_029219285.1 Clostridiaceae bacterium | reverse complement strand
GTTCCTACTACTAATCCTGTTACCATTCCAAACATGTACTTTGTCATAAATATCACCTCTAAAGTATTGAATATTTAACTATTCTATCTCTAGCTTGTGCATTAATATACTTTTTAACCTATGAAATGATTCCCAAGCCTTTTTTAGCTAATTTATCGGCTATATCATTATACTTATCTCCAGAATGACCTTTTACTTTCAAAAACTTAACATTAATTTTTTTCATATTTTCTTTCATTAATATATGATAATTTTGCGTTAATGTTTTGTTTCTTTTCCAAGTTCCTAAAGCCCAAGCCTCAACACCTTGATAATCATATACTATAGTTACATCTTTATAACCATTATTTATAGCATATTCCACTGCCTTAGATGCACCCAAAACTTCTCCAGCTACATTTCTTAATGAAATAGCATCCTTATCTTCTCCTACTCCAAAATCCTCATATATTTCTTCGCCATTATCTATAGCTACTAATCCGTAAGAATAGTTCCCTTTATCTAATGAAAAACTTCCATCTACATATATTACTAGCCCCATATTTTCAAGTTCTAATTTATCATCAACTTTATTATTTATTTTTCCTGAAGCATTCAACTCTAAAAACTGTACTGCTTCTTGTTCAGTTTTAAAACTTTTGTATATTGCTCCTTTAAAACCTATAACTTCTTTTTTACATTCATCCCAGCTTGTAAAAATTTTAGGTGCTCCTGACTTTCCTTTATATACTGAATAATATTTTGTCATTTAAGTATTCCTTTCTATAACGTACTTAATTCGCCTATCAAATTATAAAGCTTTTCAACATTATTTGCACGAGTAAAATTAACCAAGTAAGATAAACTATTTTTTAATGTAAATAGCAAGTCATTCTTACCTTCCCAATTTTCAACGATTACTTTCATATCAATATCATTAGCTATCCTATTTAACGCAAAAACTATGACTGCTACATCATCTATTTTTCCTATAAACGGTAAATTATCTGGTATTATATCCGATTTTACAGTAAGATATGCAAGAGATGCAGCTATGGACATCTTTGTTTTTATTGACACTCTTCTATCTTTTAATAATCTAACTATTAATGCCACTATATCTGGTAATGCAAATATAATATCTTTTGCAAATTTCACTTTATGAGGTAGCTTGTCCTCAAGTTTTTTTCTTCCTTCACTATAGATATCCCTAGTTTTTTCTATTGAATCTAAGTCTATCTCTTCTTGAATTTCCTCTTTTATCTTTTCTTCTTCTATAAATTTGCCTTCAATTGAAACCTCAAAATTATCAACATCCACACAAATTTTATCTTCTTTTATGTAGCATGCTTTTAAATCTAATCTTACAAAAGGTATATCTTGTAAAATTGTATTTATATCTATAATTAATTTGTCTTTAAATGATTGAATTCCATTAATTTTTAACAAACTTAAGGATTTCTTTAAAGCAAAGCTTCTTATCATTCTAAATAAGCCAAGTTTCATAAGCTTAAATTTGGAAAATCTACAATATATTTTTCCTTCTCTTACATTTTCTAAGATTAAAGAGCCATAAAAATCCACTAAAATCCCATGGTTGTACTTACCTTCAATAGTTATATCTTGGTCTACAGTAATATTAGTTAACGTCAATCCTTCAACTTTTACAAATTCATTAATTATGCTCAAAATATCAGCACCTGTAAGCTCTGCTTTAACATTTGATATTCTCATATTCTTTTCTCCCCTACGCAAAATATAAATCTATTTTAACCTTTTAATATACTTTTGTAAAACAAAAGGAACTCGCGAAAATGCGAACTCCCTTTATTAAAATGATATCAAATTTTCTACTATTCCATAATCCTGTAAAGTAATATTCTCCCTATTTTCTAATACTTCAGTATCATTTTTAGTTTTAAACTGCTTAATATATATTTCTCCACTTCTACAACCTGTACAATAAACTAAATAAGCTTCATAGTATACTGGGTTATTATCTTTTTTCCACAACGAATTGGTGGATTTTACAAATTCATTATTCAACTTATTACTTGATAAAATATTTATAACATCTTCATAATCTTTCTGTGAAAATTTAAATAATTTTTTTTCTTTCTTATATTTGCTACATTCATTACAATATATATCATTCTTTTGGCTTGCTAATACCCCTAATAAACCACCAAGTACCATTCCTGCAAAATCAGCAAAATACATCAAATAATTTTTTGTTCCATGTGTACTAATTTCACAATTCTTTGCATACTTTCCTGAAACCACTGTATCAAAATTATCTAACTTATACTTTTCATAATTTATAAAAGTCATATCTTTCTCATTTCCTTGATTATCAATATAGGTATAATCTGAAATAGGATTCCCTATTCCAGTTCTATTAATTTCATAATCATCAGTTACGTATGTTGTTTTATATTCCATGTAGTTTATAGATAAAAAAGTTGCTATAGTAATAATAAAAGCACATAAATATTGGCTTTTCTTAACTTTTTTATTTCTAATAATGCTACCTTTCACAATCAAAACCCCTATAAATGAACCTATAGCTATAGTTCCTATTGGCAATATGACAAATATAGACATTCCATATATAGTATGACCCAAATATCTACCTAATATAAATTCTTCTAAAATAGCAATAATGCTAGCTAATATTCCAAATGAAATATACATTTTCTCCTCCATATTACATATTTAACATAAATAGTATAACATAACCGTGTTTATATTTATACCAAAATTGCCATATTATATTATAATATGGCAATTTTAGCATAATAACTATTTAGAATACTGCTACTACAGTTCCTTTATAAGTATCTTTTATATATTGTTTTACCTTATCAGATGTTAATGCTTCTGTTAAATCTTTAATCTTTTGTAAATCTTCATTTCCTTTTTTAACTGCTAAAACATTTCTCATATTCTTTAATGATGGGTCATTAATATCTTCAGAATATAAACCATCTTTAGTAGCATCTAACTTAGATTGCAATGCATAGTTACCATTAATTACTGCAGCATTAACTTCATCTAAAGTTCTTGGAAGCTGTGCTGCTTCTAATTCTTTAAACTTAAGATTTTTATTATTTTCAGTAATATCTTGAATAGTTATAAGTTCTCCATCTTTTACTTTTATTAATCCGGCTGATTGTAATAATCTCAAAGATCTTGCTTCATTACTAGCATCGTTAGGAATAGCTATTGTATCCCCATCTTTAATTTCTTTAAGATCCTTAACACTCTTTGAATATAATGCCATTGGTTCTATATGAATTTCAGCAGTATAAGCTAAATCATATCCTTTTTCATCATTAGTTGTATTTAAATATGCAATATGTTGAAAATAGTTTGCATCTATTTCCCCTTCTTGAACTGCTGTATTAGGTAATTCATAATCATCAAATTCTTTTATATTAACCTTGTATCCTTTCTCCTCTAATAATGGCACTGCTTGTTCAACTATATCCTTATGTGGTACCGGAGATACCCCAATTGTTATTGTCTTATCATCTTTTGAACCTGAAGAATTACTTCCACATCCTAAAAGACCAATTGCTAAAACTCCTGTTAAAATAGTTGCTAATATTCTTTTCTTCTTCATTATATAATCCCCCTAATTAATTACTTTGATAATTTATTATAGAAATAATTTCCTAAACTCTGTAATATTTGAACTAATATTATTAAGACAATTACTGTTACAATCATAATGTCAGTTCTAAATCTTTGATATCCATATCTAACAGCCAAGGCACCAAGTCCTCCACCTCCAACTGCTCCTGCCATAGCAGAATATCCAATAATACTAATTAAAGTAAGTGTTATTCCTGATACTATTGAAGGCACTGCTTCTTTTAGCATTACTTTAAATATTATTTGAGAATTAGTAGCTCCAAACGACTTTGCAGCTTCAATAACTCCTGGATCAACTTCCTTTAATGATGATTCTACCACTCTTGATACGAATGGTGCAGCTGCTATTGTTAATGGTACTATTGCTGCAACTGAACCAATTGAAGTACCAACAAGTACTCTTGTTAGCGGTATTATAACAATCATTAAAATTATAAATGGAAAGCTTCGCAATACATTTACAATAAAATCCAACACACTATATACTGCTTTATTAGGTCTTAAACCGTCTTCATCAGTAATTACTAAAATTATTGCTGGAATAAATCCTATTATTACTGCTAAAATTGTTGATGGAATAACCATTAATAAGGTCTCCCATAATGCTGGTGCAAGTAAGTCCCACATCTAAATTACCTCCCATTCAATATCTTTATTTTCTAAATAGTCAAAAATTATATTCTTATCTTTTTCTTCAATATTTATTACTAAACTTCCAAGAACATTTTGTCTAAACTTTTCAAGCTTTCCCCAAACTATAGAAAAATCAACCTCTGTATCTCTTGCCATTTTTGTAATTAAACTATTTTCTGAACAATGAGCTGGGAAGAATATCTTTACATTTATTCCCCTATCAGGTAATGTTTCTTCTTCTTCTTCTGAGCCCAAGAACTTCTTTAATGATGAACCTGGTTTTAAGAATAGATCTTCAGCTTTTCCTTCTATTTTAATATTTCCACCATCAATTAATGCAACCTTTTCACATACTTCTTTAACAACTTCCATTTGGTGAGTTACTATTATTATAGTAATACCTAATTCTTTATTTATCTTTGAAAGAAGTGCTAGAATATCCTTTGTAATTTTAGGATCTAATGCTGATGTTGCTTCATCACATAATAAAATTTTAGGATTCAAAGCTAATGCTCTCGCTATTGCAACTCTTTGCTTTTGACCTCCACTTAGTTCTGATGGTTTACTTTTCATTTTATCCTCAAGGCCAACAAGTTGTAATAATTCTTTTACTCTCTTATTAATTTCTGGTTTACTATATCCCCAAACTTCAAGAGGAAGAGCAACATTTTGATAAACATTTTTTCTTTTTAAAAGATTAAAGTTTTGAAAAATCATACCTAAGTCTTTTCTAAATTCTCTTAATTCCTTTTCTGTTAGTTTTGAAACTTCTTTACCCATAACTTCTACATTACCATCATCATAAGTTTCAAGACCATTTATGCATCTTAATAGTGTAGACTTTCCTGCTCCACTATGTCCAATTATTCCGTAAATTTCCCCTTTATTTATGCTTATTGAAATATCTTTTAAAACTTCAGTGTCTCCAAAACGCTTAAAAACATGATTAATATTTATCATACTTCTTCCTCCTTTTATTCAAGCCAAAAACAAAAATGCACTAGAGAATAAATCTCTAGTGCATAATAATATCACTAAATATATCTATTCTCTCATCTCTCAGCAAACAAAACATTACTGCAGGAATTAGCACCAATATACAATAGTAAATGAACAATCATATTGGTTGCTGGGTTTCATAGGGCCAGTCCCTCCACCGCTCTTGATAAGAAATTATCGTATTAAATTTTACAAGTAATTACTGTATGTAAAAATAGTACATGTTTTTTTATAATTTGTCAATAGTGATTTTACTTTCCTTTTGCAATGTTCTCAGTAACTGATGCAATTTCTTGTTCCATTGCACTTATTCTTTCCATTACATTTGATATACGTTCAATTGCTTTCTTTAAATTGTCACTCTTATGATTTACTATATCGGCAATTTTTGATATTTCAATAATCATTCCAAGCATTTTATCTTGGTCCATAACTGTAGCTTCTGCAGCCTTACTACTCATTTGTGATAATTCTTTTACCTCACTTGCAACTACTGCAAATCCCCTTCCATTTTCTCCTGCTCTGGCAGCTTCAATAGCTGCGTTTAAGGATAATAAATTTGTTTGATTAGCAATTTCAACTATTTCTTCTGCAGAAGTTTTAAAACTATTTACTTTGATTTTCATTTCATCAACTTTTTCATATAATCCTTCAGCTTTTAATGTCATCTCATTAATTTCTTCACTAATTTTATTTATTTCCGCTACATTTTCAACACTGCCCTTAGCTATCTCTTCTACAGATATACTAATTTCCTCAACACTATTTTTAAGTTCTCTAGATCTAATTTCTTTTTCTTTCTCTAATTCTTTTATTTGTTTTAATGCTATATTCATCTTTTGGTTTTTTTCATCTAAAATATTTTTCTCAATACTAATATATTTTTTACTATAGTCCATGCAATTTTCTTTTACATTAAGATTATTAAACATTGCTACTACCATTTCTTCGCAAGTTTTGTATCCACAAGCTGAACAATTCATGGTCTTATCTCTATAAGTTTCTTTATTTAAACTAATAAATATTTCTTTCTTCTCTTTATCTGTAGGTTCTTTTAGTCTACATGTTTCAATTGAAGAATACATTCTTTTAAAATCATTCAATTTTAGTTTTTTATCATAAATCCTTTGAATTTTTATTATTTCTTTTGTTTTCTTTTTATTCTTTATACTATTATATTTATTATCCGCATAATCTACATCTACTTTTTCAGAACCAATAGCAGTTCCTACATTACATCCAAACTCACAGTTCAATGCATCAATTATGCCTGGTACACTTTCATTAGATTCTAATCTTTTTTTATATGTATTTAGATATCCATATACTTTTTCTTGCCCTTCAATTTGTCTAACCCACATATCTTTATCTATAAGCTCTATATTTTCACTTAGTCCACCTGGTCTTGAATACAAAAATCCAAAAGTATTATCTTCTTTAAAATTCTCTTCATCAAAACTATCTAAGTCTATATGATTTCTCTCAATATATTCTTTCAACTTCTTAAATGTTACATTGTATTTCACATATCCATTAGTCTCTTTCGCATCTATTTCATCTTTCTTGGCAATACAAGGAGACAAAAATGCAAAATCATCACTTACTTTTTCATAATCTTTATAGTATATAGCTGCACATAAAAGAGGACTATGAATAGGTATTAAATCTTCAATCATATCAGGTCTTACTTTTTCAATGTAATTAACTATTGCAGGACATGGCTGAGATATAATACTCTTTTTCCTACTTTCTTTTAAATATTTTATATATGCCCATGTAGTAATATCCGCCCCTACAGATACATCATAAAAAATATTACAACCTAAAGATTTTAAATATCCAAATAACTTTTTATAGTTCTTAAAATTCACTCTTATTGATGGTGCTGCTAATATTGATATATTTTTTCCTTTCTTTAAATCGTTAATAAAACTTTCAATATCATCAATATAATCTCTTGCACCATGATTACAAACATCTATACACTTCCCACAATGAATACACTTCTCCATATTAACTTTAACTTTATTTCCATCTTCTGTTGCATAAGCTGTATTAGCTTCAAATATAGGACAAAATCTTATACATTGATTACAGCCAACACATTTATCTTCATTTGTAAAAATTAACTGATTCATATTAATCAACCCCCACCCATAATTTCCCATTTTATTCTATATTATACATTTTCTTTTGCATTTTGTCAAAATAATAAGACTGATATAATATATCAGTCTTAATCTATTCAACAAACATCCCTATATTCTTATTATTTTTCCGGGATATTCTTCTTAAGTTTTCTTGTAGCTTCTCTTATATCATCCTTTGCTAATATTGCTGAAATTATTGCTACTCCATCAATATTTGTACCCTTTAACTTATTTATATTCTCATCACTTATACCGCCAATAGCTACAACTGGTATCTTTGTATTCTCTTTTATTTTCTTAAGACAATCGTATGTCACATCAATAGCATCTTTTTTAGTGGAGGTACTAAATACAGCTCCACACCCTAAATAATCTGCTCCATCATTTTCTGCTTTTATTGCTTCGTCTAATGTATGAACTGATACCCCTATAATTTTATCTTTTCCTAAAATCTTTCTTGCTTTATCGCAAGGCATATCACTTTGTCCAACATGAACTCCATCAGCATCAATAGCTTGAGCAATATCAATTCTATCATTAATTATTAAAGGAACATTATATTTATCAGTAACCTCTTTTATATCTACTGCTATATCATAAAATTCTCTTGTAGTAACATCTTTTTCTCTTAATTGTACAAGAGTTGCTCCTCCTAAAATGCTTTCCTCAACAGCCTTTTTTAAATCTCTTCCCTTTAATATATCTCTATCAGTAACTAGATATAATTTATAGTCTACTTTATTCACTTATTTTACCTACCTTCTCAAAATCTTCTTCTTTCATGTTATATATAGCATCTATTATTCCAACTCTAAACGTACCGCTTCCTTCATTGCCAGATAACTTTGCTTTTGATATTTCCCCAGCTATTCCCATAGTTGCAACAGCTGCTACTGCACATGCCAATGGTGATGCTCCACCTCCAAGAAATGTTCCAACCAAAGCAGTTGTCATACACCCTGTTCCTGTAACCATTCTAAGCATTTTGCATCCGTTGTCTATTGTTATTACTCTTTCTCCATCTGAAATATAATCTGTTACTCCAGTTATAGCAACAACAGTATTTAATTTTCTGGCTAAATTTTTTGCTATTAATTTAGAATCTTCCTTTCCTACATCTTCACTGGAATCTACACCTTTAGTATTTGATGCAAGCCCTGAAAGAGTCTTTATTTCAGCCATATTTCCTCTAATAACAGAAAACTTTACATTTTCTAAAAGTTTAAATGCCGACTCTTTTCTAAAGTTAGTCGCTCCCACTCCAACCGGATCAAATACAATTGGAACTTTATTTTTATTTGCTGATTTTCCAGCCTTAATCATAGCCTCTAAAGATTGTTTTGTTATTGACCCTAAGTTAATTACAAGTGCATTAGCCTTAGCTGCCATTTCCTCTACCTCTTCTACAGCATCTGCCATGGTAGGAGAACCTCCTATTGCAAGTATTGCATTAGCACAATCATTAGCAGTTATATAATTTGTTATACAATGAGTTAATGGTTCTACTTTTCTTAAACTTCTCAAAGCTTCCTTTGATTCTTCTATAATATTCATATGTACACCACCTATAAAAATAAAAGCTCACCTAACTTTAAGGCAAGCTTAGTTTTAATAAAATTTTGCTTCCTACAATAGTATTAACTATTTCAAGTTACAAAGATATAATTACTTTTTCAATTTTTTTATCTGTAAACTTATATATTTTAAACTTTATATTATTATATTCAATTATTCTTCCTTCATCTTTAGAAGGAATTTTTCCAATTAAATTAATTAAGAATCCATTAATTGTTTCTACATTTTCAGCTTCTAAATTTATATTTATTTTTTCTCTAATATCTTCTAGTAAAGCTGAACCTTGAACTAGATATGAATTTTCACCTATCTCAACTATTTCATCATTATAATCATACTCATCATTTATATCACCCATGATTTCTTCTACTAAATCTTCCATAGTAATTATTCCTGAGAAGCCACCATACTCATCAATTATTATAGCCATCTTGCTTTTGGAATCTTTCATTTCATTGAATAACTCATGAATTTTTTTCACTTCTGGAACAAAATTAGGTTCTATTAGAATATTTCTTATATCGACGTTTTCAAATCCTTTTTTTCTTGCTTCTATAATAAAATCTTTCATATATAATATTCCTATAATATTATCTATATTATCTTCGTACACAGGAATTCTAGTAAATCTTTTATCTAAAAGTTCATCTAAATAAGAAATTAAAGGTTCATCTATATTTATGCAATAAACCTTAGTTCTAGGAGTCATTACCTTATCTGCCTTCTTATCTTCAAATTCAAAAATTCCTTCCAGCATTTCTCCTTCACTTTCTTCAATAATTCCGTTTTCCTCTCCTTCTTGAACTAATGCTTTTAAATCATCCTTAGTAACCTTTTCTTCATTAAGCTTATTTAACTTAAAAAAATTTCTTATGCTACTTCCAAATTTATTTATATAATTATAAATTATCGAATTATTTCTACTCAGTCCCGGTCCTTCGTCCATTTTCTCTCCTCCATCTTCTATGAAAAATAATTTCTTATATATTATGATACCATATTATTCTTATATTGTAATATATATTCACTCAATTAAACTATTTTATCAAAAATAATTCTTATATAATTTCACCTTTAGGCTGATACTAATAATATTAAATTATATATATTTGACATACAAACATCAATGTAATAGTATTACTATATGAATTATAAGCATTGAAAGTGAGGCATATAATATGGAAATCTATTTAGATAATGCTGCCACTACAAAACCTTCTAGAAAAGTCATTGAAGTAGTTACTAATAGCATGGAAAGATATTATTCTAATCCGTCTTCACTTCATAAATTAGGATTAGAATGTGAAAAACAATTAGATAAATGCAGAGAAGAACTTGCAAAAACTATTAATTGCAACAAAGATGAAATTTATTTTACATCAGGTGGAAGTGAAAGTAATAATCTAATTTTAAGAGGTTTATCAAAAGAAGAATTAAATATCATCACTACTCCTTTTGAACATAGTTCAGTAAAAAATACAGTTTCATATCTTCAAAAACAAGGAGTAGATATAACATATTTACCACTTGATTCAAAAGGTTTCATAAATATAAAAGAGCTAAAAAAATTAATAAACAAAAATACAATTTTAGTTTCTATAATTTTTGTAAATAATGAAATTGGTACGATTCAAAATCTCGAAGAGATTGGTGCTGCTATAAAATCTGTTAGTTCAAGAGCAAAATTTCATGTTGATGCTGTTCAAGGTTACGGGAAATTTCCTATTGATGTAAAAAAAATGAATATAGATTCTTTATCTGTAAGTGCTCATAAAATAAATGGGCCAAAGGGAATTGGTTTTTGTTACATAAAAAAAGGAATACTTCCCTCACCAACTATAATAGGCGGTCAACAAGAGAAAGGACTTCGAGGTGGTACTGAAAATCTACCTGCAATACTAGGTTTTACTACCGCTAGTCTGGATAATTACCCACACATAATGGAAAACTATAATAAAGTTTACGCTTTAAAAAAGTATATGATTGAAAAATTATCTTCTGAAATATATGATATTAGAATTAATAGCCCACTGGAACAAAACTTTTCACCATATATATTAAATGTATCCTTTAGAGGCGTTCGAGGGGAAGTTCTTCTTCATTATCTAAGTGAAGAAAATATTTTTGTATCCACTGGTTCTGCATGTACATCAAAAAGTAAAAGTGGAGTTGTAGGAAGTCATGTTTTAGATGTGCTACCTCTTACCAAATGTGAAATTGAAGGTGCTGTAAGATTTTCATTTTCAGCAACTAATTCAAAAGAGGAAATTGATAGAACCATTGAAGTATTAAAAAATGGATTAAACTTATTAAGGAGATTTAAAAAATGAATAAATTACTCTTAGTTAAATATGCATCTGAAATATTTCTAAAAGGACTAAACAGAAATAAATTTGAAAGAAAACTTAGAAATAATATTTCAACAAAACTTCAAGGATTAAATTTTGAAATAATACTTGATCAAGGAAGATATTTCATTAAAGTGGACGATTTAGATGAAGGTATAAAAAGAATAAAAAAAGTTTTTGGCGTTTCTGAAATTTGTATTGTTACAAAAGTAGATAGAGATTTGGAGCAAATAAAAGAAGAATCACTAAAAAAAATAAATAATACCTCTTGTAATACATTTAAAATAGTTACCAATAGAGCAAATAAAAATTTTCCACTTAATTCTATGGATACATCTAGAGAGGTTGGCGCTTATATCTTAACTAATTCTCCTAAAGAGTTATCTGTTGATGTTAAAACTCCCCAATGTAGAATTGATGTAGAAATAAGAGAATATGCTTACATCTGGACTAATAACGATAAAATAAAAGGAACTGGAGGACTTCCTTATGGTATAAATGGAAGCACAATGCTAATGCTTTCAGGTGGTATCGATTCACCCGTAGCTGGATATCTTATGGCTAGACGTGGTGTTGCACTTAATTGCGTATACTATCATAGCCATCCATATACTTCAGAACGTGCAAAAGATAAAGTTAAGGATTTAGCTAAAATTTTAGCTAGCTTTACTGAAGAAGTTAATCTTTATATAGTTCCATTTACTGAAATTCAAATGGACATTATTGAAAAATGTAGAGAAGACGAATTAACAATTATTATGAGAAGATTTATGATGAGAATAGCTTGTGCATTAGCAGACAAATTAGGAATAGATTCAGTAGCAACAGGAGAAAGTATTGGTCAAGTTGCAAGTCAAACTATGGATGGTCTTATAGTAAGTACCGATTGTGCGGATAGACCTGTATTTAGACCACTTATTGCTATGGATAAAGAAGATATCATTGAAATAGCCAAAGATATCGGAACTTTTGAAACATCAATTCTTCCTTATGAAGATTGTTGCACTATATTTGTTCCTAAACATCCTAAAACTTCACCAAAACTTGAACCTATGAGAAAAAGTGAAAGTGTACTAGATATTGATGCTTTAGTAAATAAAGCTATTGATAATACTGAAGTAATTAAATTAACATAAAAAAATGACTCTTTATTGAACTGAACCCCAAATGTTAGATATTTGGTCTGACATTTGGGGTGCACTTTATTATTAAGTCATTTTTTATGTTAAGAAATCTAGTATATTCATTCCTTTAGTTGTATTAGCTTTATATAATTCAGTATATCCACAATCAGAACAACTTATAGTTATAAATTTCTTATTTTGTACATCAAATAATTTTGCAAAATTTCCTCCTGCTGCTTGTAATTGATCACTTTCATAATGCATACAACCACATTTAGGACATATATATTGTTTTTTATCCACTATTAATACCTCCTTTTTTTATTATATTACTTTGTAAATATCAAAATTAACTTAATATAATCTTACATTTTCTTAAATTTATTAATAGCTTCTACTCTATTTTTATCATATTCTCTTTATCTTTCTATGTAATCAACCTAAAAGTTCATTTTTTTCTTATAAAACAAAAGAGCTGATGTGTAATGATTATAATCATTACACATCAGCTCTTAAATTATCTATGGCTAGGGTAAGAGGATTTGAACCTCCGATACTCAGAGTCAGAATCTGATGCCTTACCACTTGGCTATACCCC
>JAQXTC010000066.1 GCA_029219285.1 Clostridiaceae bacterium | reverse complement strand
TCTCGTAAAAATCATAAAAAAGTTTTAAAACTTGCAAAAGGATACTACGGTGGAAAGAGTAAGTTATTTAAAACTGCTAACGAATCAGTAATAAGAGCATTAAGAAATGCTTACGTTGGAAGAAAGAATAAGAAGAGAGATTACAGAAGCTTATGGATCGCAAGAATCAACGCTGCTGCTAGAATGAACGATATGTCTTATTCAAAATTCATGAACGGAATCAAATTAGCTGGAATCGAAATTAACAGAAAAATGTTATCTGAAATAGCTATCAATGATCCAAAAGCATTTGCTGATTTAGTAGAAGTAGCTAAGAAACAAGTTAACGCTTAATTATATAAAGAAATGCGACTATAATAGTCGCATTTTATTTTAAATTGGCATATGTTAATATTTTCAATATTAGCATATGCCAATTTATTTTTGTAAATACAAACTGTGTTGTGTTAATAAAATTTAAATAATATAATGTAATCATTGGAGTGATTATATGGATATAATGAAAAGAAAAATACGTAAAAATAAGATGGAAGGAGTACGAACTCTTGCTATTGGTTTTTTTGTAGTAATAGTTATAGGAGGATTGATATTAAGCACCCCTATATGTTCAGTAAGTGGTAATTCAACTAATCTTTTAGATTCTTTGTTTACCTCTACTTCAGCTGTATGTGTAACAGGACTTGTTACTGTTGATACAGGAACCCATTGGAATACTGTTGGTCAAGTTGTTATTATGACCTTAATAGAAATAGGTGGACTTGGTTTCATGTCTATAACAACTTTTGTAGCTGTACTTTTAGGAAGAAAAATAACTCTTAGAGATAGATTAATAGTGAAAGAGTCTATGAATACTTTTACTTTACAAGGTTTAGTTAAGATGGTTAGAAGAGTTATAATATTTACAATATCAGTACAATTAGCTGGAGCTGCAATATTATCAACGCAATTTATTCCCATATATGGAGTAAAAAAAGGAATATTCTTTTCTATTTTTCATTCTGTATCAGCTTTTTGTAATGCAGGTTTTGATTTGAATGGAGGATTTTCTAGTTTAACAGGATATTCTGGAAATAGAATAATATTATTAACTTTAAGTTTGCTAATTGTTATTGGTGGTTTAGGTTTTAGTGTTATATTAGAACTATTGATGCATAAGAAACATAGAAAGATATCTGTACATACAAAGCTTGTTTTAGTGATAACATCTGTTTTAATTGTTGGAGGAGCAATTATTATGTTTTTAGTTGAACATAATAATCCTGATACACTAGGAAATATGAATTTTATAGATAAAACTGTAAATTCTCTTTTTGCATCAATTACACCAAGAACAGCAGGATTTAATAGTATTGCTACAGATAAGATGACTGATGCAGGGAACTTTTTGACTATTATTCTAATGTTTATTGGTGGTTCTCCAGGATCAACTGCAGGAGGATTAAAAACTACAACTATAGGGCTTATATTTATAACTGCTATATCAATAATTAAAGGTAGAGAAGATGCAGAAGCTTTTGGTAGAAGTTTTTCAAAGGAAGTTGTTTACAAAGCTTTTATTTTGTTAATGATAGGTGTAAGCATTGTAATGTTTGTTACTATGGTCCTTACAGTAACAGAACAGGGAGAAAGCTTTTTAAGTCTTTTATATGAATCAGCTTCAGCCTTTGGAACAGCAGGTTTAACAATGGGAGTGACTCAAAGATTAAGTTTAGTTGGTAAATTAATAATAATGATATCAATGTATCTTGGAAGAGTTGGCCCATTAACAGTTGTATTAGCATTAACAAGAAAAACTAAAAAAGTTGGATACAAATATCCAGAAGGAAAGATTTTAATAGGATAGAGGTGCTAAAATGAATAGAAAACAATATGTAGTTATTGGTCTTGGTAGATTTGGATCATCAGTAGCAACTACTTTATATTCATTAGGAAATGATGTGTTAGTTATAGATAAGGATGAGAACTTAATTCAAGATATTTCAGACAATGTAACTCATGCTATACAAATGGATGCAACAGATGAAAATGCTTTAAAGACTATAGGTATAAGAAATTTCGATGTAGGAATAGTTGCTATTGGACATGATATACAATCAAGTATAATGGTAACATTATTATTAAAGGAATTTGGCATTAACTATGTTGCTGTTAAAGGAAACAATGAACAACATGCTAAAGTGTTAAGAAAGATTGGTGCAGATAGAGTAATACTTCCTGAAAAGGATATGGGTACAAGAGTAGCTCATAGTTTAGTATCAACAAGTATGCTTGATTACATAGAATTATCTGATGAATATAGTATTTTAGAAATGAAAGTACCATCAGAATGGCATAATAAATCATTAAGTGAACTTAAATTAAGACGTAAATATGGCATAAATGTTATAGCTATAAAGAATGGTAAAGATATAAATATATCACCATCAGCAGAAGGTCTTTTAGGTGAAGGTGATGCAATAGTTGCAATAGGTTCTGCAGAAGATTTAGCAGTACTAGAACGAAAAATAGCAGAATAAATTTTTGGCGAGGTGGAACTTTGGTACTGATTGAAAGTAAGGAAAACAAAATTTTTAAAGAAGCTAAAAAATTAAAAGAGAGAAGAGGAAGAAACAAAAGTTCAAAATATATTATTGAAGGCTTTAGGTTAGTTGAAGAAGCTTTTAAAGCGGGACTTGAAATAGATTATTTATTGCTAAGTGGTGAGGGAAAAGAAAAATTTGATTCATTCTTAGGAAATTATTCTAATGATAATTTAAAAATTTATGAAATGAGTGAAAATTTATTAAAAGAACTGTGCTCTACAGAAAAGCCA
>JAQXTC010000065.1 GCA_029219285.1 Clostridiaceae bacterium | reverse complement strand
TGGGGTTGGATCTTTGATTGAAGTTAGCGATTGGTCTCTATCGATTAGTAGAATTATTGATGGCGTTAATACTTATAATGAAGAGCATCCTAACAATAAGATTGTCTTTAATCCAAATGAAAGTATTGGAAAATTTACTGATGAAATTGGTCAAACGACACCACAAAAATTATCAAATAAAGAAAATAAAAGTGTAGAGGTACCAATATTTAATTTTAAAGATAATTTGTTGAATGAATTATCTTCTGGTGCTTGGGCAATAAGGGTTGGAGATGCTTATGTTAATAAAGCGAAAATAGTTTTACCTCCAGATAAGGCAGTTAAATGGTTTTATAAAGGAAAGAACTATTCTGCAACAACTTTTGTACTTACTCAGTCTGGTTTGTATATGGCTTATGATCCTACAAAGAGTCAAGCGTATAATTTTGAAATTGCAAAATCTATTAGTAACTCTGACACTGAAGTTTCTGATAGAGGTGCTTTCGCATATTTTAAGTACGACGATGGTGAGTTTATTCCAGTTAATAGTAATGTTAAAGATTCAAATACTGGTGTTTATTTTTTGGATGAATCTGATTTGATGGCTGCGATGGGGAATGTTAAGGTTGTGGTAAAGGATGACGGAGGAAATGAACAAAAGTATTTGGTAACTAAAAAAGGCTTTTTAGTTAGAGAAGAGGATGCTGCTGTTAGATCTCCTTATAATAAAAATTATATTTATTCTCGTTCTAGTGATGAGTATATACCTACTTATATACCTACTTATGACTCTAATGGTAAGATAATTTCCCTTTCTGAAACAAGGGAATATCCAGGCGTTTTAATAGAAACTACTACAGGTCAATTTTTAACTGGTGAAAGTAATGTTGAATATGATTTCTATTATGATGAAAGTAATAATATGTTTGTTTCTGATTATTATATAAATGATATAAATAGTTATCTTCATAATACTATATCTAAAGGATGTCACGAAAGGGTTGGTGAAATAGCTGGAGCCAAAAATGCAAGCCGAGGGGTAAATATAGTTTTACAAGAGGGACAGTTTATTGAATCGTTTGATGTTGATGATGGTAAGCTTATTCCGAAAACTGATGCCGCTAAAGTTTTGCTTAGAGAAATTTCTGAAGAGGCTAATCAAGGAAACGATGATTTAAAAACTAAAACTGAAAATGATAGTGATAGTATATTATTTTATATAAATGGTTATTTATTGAATACAGTATAATAAATTGTGAAAGGAGTGAATAAATGGAAAAAATTAATGAATATATTAAGAACGTTTTGGATGAAAAAGTGTCTGTATATAAGTTTGATAAGAAAGTGGTTTATGATGGTGTTCCTGATATTTTAGATGTTTTTGAATTAAATGGTGTTAAAGTTAAAAGAGTGTCAATAAGTGGTTATGATGACGAGGAAAATTCTCTTTTCCAAGTTTTTGATAATGCTAATAGTATTAGATATTTTTCGACAGATGATTCTTCAATAAAAAAATTATCTATTCTTTGTGAAATTAACAAGATAAGTTTTAGGTTTATAATTGATTATTATAAGCAACTAGTAGGTGTTGTTTCTAGAGTTCAAGATAATCTGGATTTAGAATCTTTACTTCTTCAAATTGAGAAATTAGGTAGAGAAAAGACTAGATAAAAATGAAAATACAATTATTTTTGGTTTATCTATAATTGATTATTGTACTATGTTAAGTGTTAAAGGTTAAATTTACATTTAGCCTTTTTTTTAGTATAATTGTTTTGAGAGGTGTTATTATGAGGTATTTTATGACATTTTCTTATGATGGAAGTGGATTTTCTGGGTATCAAAAGCAACCTAGAGAAAGGACTGTTCAGAAATGTTTAGAAGATGTTCTTAAAGAGATAAATGGAGGAAAAAATGTTAGTGTGTGTTCATCTGGGAGGACAGATGCGGGAGTGCATGCGCTTAATCAAAAAGCACATTTTGATATGGATGTGAAGATTACACCAGAAAAGTTATTTAGGGGAATAAATTCTTTATTACCAGAAGATATTTATGTCAAAAATGTAAAAGAGGTTAGCGATGATTTTCATGCGAGATTTAATGCAATTGGAAAAGAATATGTATATTTAATTAATATGGGAGAATATAATCCAATAGAGAGAAATTATTGTTATCAATATTGTTCTAGACTTGACGTGGTTTCGATGGAGAGAGGGCTTAAATATTTAGAAGGAGAACATAATTTTAAATCTTTTACGAAGAGTACTGATGAGATTGAAGATTATGTTAGGAAGATTAGTCAGACATCAATTATTAGGGATAGTAAGGATATGAATAAACTTATTATTACTTTTGTGGGAACAGGTTTTATGAGATATATGGTTAGAAATATGGTAGGTTTATTGATCGAGATAGGTGAAGGAAAGAGAAAACCAGAAGAAATAATTGAGATACTTAAGCAAGAAAATAGAATTTTTGCCGGTAAAACGGCACCAGCTTGTGGGTTATATTTAAGAAATGTTTTTTACTAGGCTTGATTTATATAGAAAAAGAGTGTAAAATATTTATTGGAGGTAATTATGAAAAAGAGTGATTTTATATTGATTGGGTTGGTACTAGTTATTGTGGTTATTGCTATATTTTCATCTAAGGGAACAGTAGCTGAAGAAGAAATTGAATACCCACTTACTTTAACTGGCGAAGTTGGACTTAATCAAATAGCATATAGTGATTATAAAGAATTAGTATCTAATGGATCTGCGTTTGTGGTTGTTATTGAAAGAACAGGATGTGGATATTGTCAGATGTATATGCCAATTATGGAAGCATATGCAAATGAAAAGCAAATACCAGTAGTATATATTGATACAGATACTTTGACCGAGGATGAATTTAATGAGTTATCATCTGAGAATAGTTATTTAAAAAGAAATAAATGGGGAACACCAACGACATTATTTATGTTAGGTGATAGAGTAATTGATGCAATAGGTGGTTATACAGAAAAAGAAAATATTGATGCTTTCTTTAAAGATCGTGTTGTAATGGGAGAATAATATGGGAAATAGTTATGCTTTAGCTAGTAAGTTTATGAAAAATTATCCGATGACGATTGCATGGAGAATAAAAAGACATTGCAAGATTATAGATAAACATCTAAATCCAGATGAAAAAATTATATATATATTTGCAGGGCAGAAAAATGATAGTATGGTTGATTTGTTTCATACATGTGTTATTGCTTTTACTAATAAGAGAATAATGATAGCAACAGATAGAGTATTATTTGGTTATTTCTTTAGATCAATAACTCCAGATATGTATAATGATTTGACTGTTAGTAAAGGACTTATTTGGGGAAAAGTTGTTGTTGATACGATAAAAGAGGTAATAATGATTACGAATATTGATGCAAAAGCATTAGATGAAAT
>JAQXTC010000064.1 GCA_029219285.1 Clostridiaceae bacterium | reverse complement strand
TGCATGTGTTAAGCACGCCGCCAGCGTTCGTCCTGAGCCAGGATCAAACTCTCAATAAAAAGTTTAATCTGTGTCTCATAAAACTTACTAATAAAAGAATTGCTGGTTCTTAACTTATTTATTCTGTTCAATTTTCAAAGACCAATTCGTTTGCCGACTCACTCGACTCCCTTATAATATCACCTATATCGAATAGTGTCAACACTTTATTTTAAAAAAATATATATTTTTAAATATTTTGTCCAATAATATAAAATAGCAACTTAAAGTGCAGAAAAAGCTACTAAATTGTATACATATAAATAAACTTGTTTTCACGAATCATAAAATGCCATTAAATTTTAAATAAAATACAACTCACATTAAATATTTTATATAAATAAACTAATAAATTAATAATTAGTTGACACTTAAATATTGAAATAATATAATAAGTACATAGATGTGTAACTGTTAAATCAGGCATGAATTTTTATGAATAAAAATTTGTGCCTTTTTTTATACTTTAAAACAATTTACAACATCATTTATACGATTATTGAAAGGATGTGAATAGTCCTATACTCATTAGGACAACTTTATGTTTGGATTATTTAAGAAGAAAAAACAAGAAGAAGCTAAAGAATTTACTTTAGTAGCACCTATAAAAGGAAAAGCCGTAGCACTATCGGAAGTTCCAGATCCTGTTTTTGCTCAAAAAATGGCTGGAGATGGGGTTGCTATAGATCCAGCTGATGATCTAGTAGTATCTCCTGCTGATGGAGAATTATCATTAGTCTTTAACACAAAGCATGCATTTGCATTAACATTAGAAAATGGTGCTGAACTTTTAGTTCACATTGGTGTAGATACAGTATCATTAAACGGAGAAGGTTTTGAACAATTAGCTGAAGCTGGAACAAAAGTAAAAGCTGGAACACCAATTATTAAAATAGATAGAGAATTTATAAAAAGTAAAGGATTCTCATTAATGACTCCAGTTTTAATAACAAACCCAGATAACTTTGAAATATCAGCTATTGAAAATGTTGATACAGTTGCTGGAGAAACAGCTGTAGTTAAGTATACTGCTAAATAATTTTGAATTACAATAATTTAAGTTATAAAAGAATTAGTAAAAATATAAAAAAACCATTGTATCTACTTAATACGATGGTTTTTTTATGATAAAAGGCATAAAAACCGACCAACCAATACTTAAATTTTGGAATTAACTTTTGGTTGGTCGGTTCATTTATATCTTGACTAGTCTAATCCTAGTATACTGTTTAATTCCCCTTTGTATCTATCTGCCTTAGCTCCAAATATTGCTTGAATTCCATTTCCTACTTCTACAACACCTGCAGCTCCTAATCTCTTAAGTTCTTCCTTGTTAACTTTAGATTTATCTTTAACTTCTATTCTAAGTCTAGTTATACATGCATCTACACTTACTATATTTTCAGCTCCACCAAATGCTTCTAAAACTAATGGTGCCTTTTCAACAATTTCATTTTGTACCCCTGAATCAGACTTTTTGTTGTTATCTGAAGTTTTATTTAACCCTTTAGCTTCCTGAAAATCAGCTTTACTATAAAGTTTAGTTTCTTCCCCTTCATCTTCTCTTCCTGGAGTTTTTAAGTTTAATTTCTTAATTAAGAATGAGAATACCAAATAATAAACAACTGCGTAAATTAAGCCTACTAATATTACCATTAACCAATTAGTTTTAACTCCTGCTCCTGCTGGAAGTAATCCAAATAAAGAGAAGTCAATTAATCCACCTGAAAATGTCATTCCTATAAATACATTTAGCATACCCATAATCATATATGAAAGACCTGATAATACACAGTGAACAACATATAATGCTGGCGCAACAAATAAGAATGTAAATTCAATTGGTTCAGTAATACCTGTTAGCATTGCAGTAACAGCAGCTGAAATCAACAATGATCCAACAACTTTTTTCTTTTTTGGGTTAGCATTCTTATACATAGCTAATGCTGCTGCTGGTAAACCAAACATCATAAATGGATACTTACCTGCCATAAATCTTGTAGTTCCGTTAACTATAGTTGACATAGTATCAGCTGAAGCACCAACTAAGTCTGTCATACTAGATAATTGTGCAAAATAAGCAGTATTTGCACCTGCAACTGTTTCCCATGCTCCATTAATTAATACTTGACCATCAACAAATGAACCATACCAGAATGGTGTATAGAATACATGGTGTAATCCAAATGGTATTAACGCTCTTTCTATTAAACCATAGAAGAATGTACCTATTGGACCTGCTTCTCTAACTAATGTTGAAAGTGCTACTATACCACCTTGTACCACTGGCCATACAAAAGCTAATGCTCCACCTACTAAAGCCATTGTAACGGCTGTAACTATTGGAACAAATCTTGCTCCTGAGAAGAATCCTATTACCTGAGGTAATTGAATATCGTGGAACTTATCATGTAAAATTGCTGTAACTATACCTGTTATAATACCACCGAAAACTGACATATTTAATGTAAATATTCCTAAGTTTGTTGTAACATAACTTGAATATTCACCAAGATTATCTGGAGTAACAACTCCTAATTGAGTAACACCAAGTCCTAGTAATGTAGAAATAACTTGGTTCATTGTAATAAATCCAAATACTGATGCTAACGCTGCAGTACCTTTATCCTTTTTAGCTAATCCCACTGCAACACCAACTGCAAATAGCAATGGTAAATTTCCAAAAATAATATTACCGATATCATTCATTACTGTTAATATTGCAGTAACAGCACCTATGTTAACAAATGAAATTAATGGTTGATAAATAGCTGGAGCATTATCTAACTTAGCTATACCTAAAAGTGCTCCTCCAATTCCTAATAATATACCTGCTATAGGTAATGCTGCTATTGGTAACATAATCGCTTTACCTATTCTTTGTAAATATTGAAGCATAATGATTCCTCCTAATGTAAATTAAAAACTTATCCTGAAAACTAATTTTATAGATCATTAATTATTATGCTGGCCAGCTATAAATAAATTAAGACAATAAAAAAAGACTTCAATATAGAACTTTACCAATATATACTCAAAATATACGTATATATTATTTCAGTTCATATTAAGTCTTGCCTGCATTACCAGTTACACCTTAATTATTAAGTTTATACTTGTAATATATCATATGCCAATACTTTTGTAAAGGTTTTTAAAAACTATTTATACTTCATTGAAACTCTAAATCTTTCAATATGAATAGTTAAGAAAGTAACTTCATCATCTGAAACTTCACACTTAAGTTCTGCTTCAATAATTTTAACTGCATTCTTTGCTATCTCATAGGATTCACTATAAGTTTTTTTTATAATTTCTCCAAGATCATTTTTTGATTTTTTATTTTCCAATATTCTTTGGACAGCAAATTTTATATGTGTTAAAAATCTTGTATAATCTAATGACTTTTTGTCTATTGTAATACCTAATTGTCCTTCAATATATTCGACTATCTCATTACATAAAAAATTGCTCTTCATAGTATTAGAAATATTTCCATCATGAATTGCTGAATGAATATGTAAAGCAATAAACCCTATTTCATCTTCTGGAAGATCAACTTTGGAATATTCACCTACTCTTTTAGCAATAATTTTTGCTAAATTAAACTCTTTTGGATATAATGTTTCTATTTCAACTAAAAAAGGATTTTCAATAGTTTCTTTAATTTTCATTCTTTTTACTGCAAAAAATAAATGATCAATTAATCCAATGTGTATACTCTCATTAATGTCTTGATTAATAATACTTGAAATTTCATATATAGCTTCTTCACAAACTGCAAAGAATTCATTATCTACAATTTCAATCATATTCTTAAAATTGTTTATATTATTATCATTTTCAATAGTAAAAATTTTGTCTACAATAGTACCACTTTTAATTATTTCTCCCTTTTTCTTAGCAAACCCAATTCCTTTAGCAAAAAGAATCTTTTCTTTTGCGTCTGAATTAACTAATACTATATTGTTATTAAATACTTTTGATACCACTTCATCATGCTTTAATAAAGTTCCCATAATATCCTCCACGTTTATTTATTTTGTAATGTAATAGGTTATATGATCTCTCCACTTTCCATTTATATAAAGATATTTTTTATTTATACCCAATTCCTTAAAACCACAACTTAAAAGTACACCTTTAGATCTTTCATTATCAATTAACACTGATGCCTCAAGTCTATGTAACTGTAATTCTTTAAATGCATAATCTATTGCTAACTTTACGGCTTCTTTCATATAACCTTTGCCTTGTTGTCCTTTATCAATCGAATATCCAATTATTCCACTTTTAAATATACCTGCAACTATATTAGATATTCTAATTTTACCTATAAATTCTCTATCCTTAAATATCCCAAAATCAATAGCTGTCCCATTTAAAAACTGTCTATAGCTATCATTTAATATTGTTTTTTGAGTCTCTAATGTAAAAAAACTCGAATCACGCGTTGGTTCAAATTCCTCAAGATGTTTTCTATTTCTAATATAATATTCTAATAGTTCATTAGAATTTTCAGGTGTTAACAACTTAATTACAATATTTTTAGACTCTAATTCAACAATATTATTTCTCTGCCCAATATTATAATCTTCCCTAGTTATACCCATTGAAATTTCATTATTATAAGACCCATTAACGTATATATTTTCAAAAAATACACCTTCAAGAATAAATCCCAAATCTAAAAAAGAAGATAAGCATATTGTATCAACAGTAATTATATTAATTTTTCTTATAGTTCCATCTTTAAATATAGCTTTTAAAATTAAACGTAATGATTCTTTTAATAATTCATAATCATCATTTCTATAAAATTTTAAACTTATATTGCATTTTCTATTTTGCAAATCCAAATCTAGTATATCAAATCTACCAACTATAATATTATCTTTATCTTTAATAATATATTCATCATGACTCCCAGTACCCTTGGAAATCACTACTAACCTTGTTTTCAACATACTGTCACCTCCTATAATTACTACTACTAATTATATATTATAATTTAAAGATTTAACAATACAAGAATTTCTATTGATATTTAATTCCATAATAATTATATTATTCTTATAAATAATTTTAAGGATTGGTGATAATTTGAATAAACAAAATATATCTAAAATCAAATTTTTCTTTTTAGGACTTCAAAATAGATTTAACGAAGATAATACTTCATTTAAGGAATTAAAAGTTGTTTATACTACAGGACTAAAAAATTTTAATGGAGTTGGAACTTTTAAAAATGATAAAATCAATTTTAATTTTAATGGAATAAGTTCTCTATTATCCATTGAAGAAGTTTTTGGTAAAATCTGCAAAGAGGCAGAAAATTATGACTCATTAGTTTTAACTTATAGTGAAAGAGGAGACATTATAACAATAACTGCTGATAATAAAAATGTTAAAATGACTACTCAAGAAAAAACAAAGAAAGTTATAGATAAACATAATGATACTTCTACTCTTCTTAATAGAAATTACTTAATTAAAATTGGTAAAGCAAACGATTTATTAAAAGCAATTGGCATAATGAGTAAAGATGGCAAGATACTAAATGACAAAATCAGAAAATATAATCAAATAGATCATTATGTAGAACTTATTGATAAAGAATTAGACACTCTTCCAAAGGATGAAGTAATAACAATTTTAGATTGTGGCTGTGGTAAATCTTATTTAACTTTTGTACTTAACTATTACTTAACAGAAGTAAAAAAAATAAAATGCCAATTTATCGGTTTGGATATATCTGAATCAGTTATAAATTCTTCTAGAAAAATAGCTAGTGAACTTGGGTACAGAAACATGGAGTTTATAGCTATAGATATTAAAAATTACAAACCAGATAAAAAAATTAACATGATAATGTCATTACATGCATGTGATACTGCCACTGATATGGCACTTGCACTGGGTATAAAGGTAAAATCAGATTTAATTATAGCTGTACCTTGCTGTCATAGAGAATTATTAAGTCAATATTCTTATGATCCATTTAAATCTATAACTAAATACGGAATTTTAAAAGCAAGAATGGCTGATGCACTAACAGATGGATTACGTGGAATGATGCTTGAAGCGAAAGGTTACAATGTTTCAATAGTAGAATACATATCCCCTCTTGAAACTCCAAAAAATTTAATGATAAGAGCACAAAGAACTGGTAAAGAAAAGGTATCAGCTCTAGAAGAATATAAAGATCTATGTGCTTCTTTAAATGCAAAACCAGCATTACTTAGATTTTTAGAAGAAAAATGGATGGCTTAAAAAATTAAAGAATGTAAGGCTCAAGGATTGAATCACCTAAACAGTTTCTTTATTCCTCGTTCCTACATTCTTTAATTATTACATTCTTATTTGTTTATTCCTACTATATCTTTTATAACTTCTCCACCTATTATCAGACCTGCTACTGGCGGAACAAAAGAAATACTTCCAGGAATCTGTCTTTTTGATGCACATTTCTTTGTACCGCCTGTACATACACATCCTGTTTTACAAGTAACTACATCATCAGCCTTTGGTTTAGTTGGCTTTTCTTCAGAGTAAACTACCTTAAGTTTCTTTATTCCTCTTCTTTTAAGTTCATATCGCATTACTTTAGCCAACGGACAAACTTTTGTATCATATATATCTGCAACCTTAAACATTGTGGGATCAAATTTATTTCCTGTACCCATAGAACTAATTATCTTTATGTTCTTTTGAGTACAATATTCAACTAATGCTATCTTTGCGGAGACAGTATCTATTGCATCCACAACATAATCTGCATCATCAGGTATAAGTTCTGGAATATTATCTTTAGTAACAAATATTTGATGAGTTATTACATTACATTTTTTATTTATTGAAAGAATCCTTTCTTTCATAACATCTACTTTTACTTTACTTATTGTATTATATGTAGCATGTATTTGCCTGTTTAAGTTAGTTAAACAAACTGTATCATCATCTATTAATATTAAAGTTCCAACCCCTGCTCTTGTTAAAGCTTCAACAGCAAAACTTCCAACTCCACCTACTCCAAATACTACTACCTTACTATTTCTTAATTTATCTAATCCTTCATTTCCTATTAATAATTCTGTTCTAGATAAAGAATGTTGTAACATACCCATTACTATATACACCTTCTTTCATCATATATTTTATTTTATATTACTATTCAAATCAAGAGTAATCATATACTTAAAATATGATTAATCTTTTTTTTCTATCAATAGAAATATACCATTAATTTTGATAAACTATACATAGATAAATTTAGGTTACTTTTGGAGGTATTTATATGACATTAGGTATAATTGCTGCAATGAATGAAGAATTAGAAATATTATTAAGTGAAATGTCACTTGAAAGTAGAACAGTAAAAGCAAATATGACTTTTAACAAAGGCACTTTATGGGGGCAAAATGTAATAGCTGTAGTCTGTGGAATTGGTAAAGTTAACGCTGCTATCTGCACTCAAATTTTAGCATCTGAATATAAAGTCGATAAAGTTATTAATGTTGGTGTTGCTGGTGGTGTTGGAAAAGAAATTTATCCTGGAGATATTGTTATTGCTGATAACTTAGTTGAACATGATATGGATACAACTGCTTTTGGTGATCCACATGGACAAATTCCAAGATTAGATACTTTTGATTTCAAATGTGATAAAGGATTAATTGAAGCAGCTAGAAAAGCTTGTGAAAACATAGGTGACATAAAAACTTCTGTTGGAAGAATAGTTTCTGGGGATGTTTTTGTAGCTGATATAGAAAAAATAAAATGGCTAGAAAAAGAATTCCATGCACTTTCATGTGAAATGGAAGGAGCAAGTATAGCTCATACTTGTTACTTAAACAAAATTCCTTTCGTAGTAATAAGATCAATTTCAGATAACGCCAATAACGGTGCACATATGGATTATGAAAAATTTGTACCTATAGCAGTTAAAAATTCTACTGCATTATTAAAAGAAATGCTTTTAAATTTATAATTCAACTTAAAGCCTGCTATTATTTAATGGTAGGCTTTATTTTTTTAGGAGATGATTTAAATGTACTTTATACTAATTTTAATTCTTTTCTTATATTCAATACTTAGTTTTATTGTTGGCAAAAGAATCTACAAATCAATTAGTAGTTATAAACGTATTAATTCCCAAATATATTGGATTATTTTCACTATAATTTCAACATCATTTATTTTTTATGAATTTACAAATAAATATTTTCCTCATATAATAAACACTATTTTATCTTTTATCGGTTCATATTATTTATCATTTTTACTATATACATTAATCTTATTTCCAATAGCTTTTTTGCTCACAAAAATATTAAAGCCTAAAAATTTTGATTTTTATCTATCATCATTAGTAATAGTTTTTTTAATAATATCCACAGGTACATATTTAAGTTTATCTCCATATGTGAATAACTATGAAATACATGTGTGAAATTCACGTGCTTCTTTAAATGACTTAACAGCTAACTTAGATTCTTCTAAATTAAGTATTGTTATAGATCATAATCCTTCAAAAATATATGAGTCCGCTGATAATAATATTGATTTACAAGTTTCAGGTCATACTCACAAAGGCCAAGTTTTTCCTGGAAACTTAATAACCAAATCACTTTTCCCTTTAGACTATGGTTATGGACAATTTAATAATACTAATTTAGTTGTTTCATCTGGATTTGGTACTTGGGGGCCAATGATTAGAACTAATAGCAGATCAGAAATAGTCTCAATAAAATTAAAAAATTAAGAGAGAACTACACAATTTAGTTCTCTCTTTAGATTTTATTTATCACTTTAATTTATGAATAAATAGTCCACTTCTAAGCTTAGGTTCAAACCATGTAGATTTTGGTGGCATAACTTCACCAATATCTGCTACATTCATGATATCCGAAACCTCTGTTGGATACATTGAAAATGCAATTTTCATATCCTTATGAACTCTTCTTTCAAGTTCATCTATTCCTCTGATTCCACCAATAAAATCTATTCTATCAGAAGTTCTTACATCTACAATATTAAGTATTGGTTCTAAAACATTATTCTGCAAAATTGCTACATCTAAAGATTCTATTGGATCATAACTATTGTATGTTCCTTCTTTTGCCTCTAAAAGATACCACTCATCTTCTAAAAACATTCCAAAAGTATGTTTCTTTTTAGGCTTAACCTGACCATTTTGCAAAGTGACATTAAAGTTCTCTTTAAGTCTTTCAATTAATTGAATTTTACTCAAGCCATTTAAATCCTTAACCACTCTATTATAATCCATAACCATTAAATCATTATCTGGGAATGCAACTGCTAAGAAATAATTAAATTCTTCTTTTCCAGTATAATTTGGATTGCTTTGTCTTCTCTTTAATCCTACTTTTACTGCTGATGCTGATCTATGGTGTCCATCAGCAATATAAAAATTCTTAACATCTTTAAATAATTCAATTATTTCATTAACAATAACTTCATTATCTATAACCCAAACCACATGACCAATACCATCTTCAGATACAAAATCATAAACTGGTTTTTTCTTAGTCCATGCTTTAATTACTTCAGATGCCACATCATCTTCCTTATAAGTTAAAAATATTGGTCCTGTATTGGCATCACAATAGTCAACATGGTTAATTCTATCTTTCTCTTTATCTGCTCTAGTAAATTCATGCTTTTTAATTTTATTACTAATATAATCATCAATTGATGCACAAAATACTAATCCAGTTTGAGCTCTACCATTCATAATTTGTCTATAAATATAAAGGCAAGGCTTTTCATCTTGAATATATTGTCCATTAGCAATCATTTTATCAAGATTTGCTCTAGCTTTTTCATAAACTTTTTTATCATGAATATCTATGGCTGGATCTAAATCCACTTCTGCTCTATCTACGTGAAGAAATGAATAAGGATTGCCCCTTACCATTTCTCTTGCTTCATCGCTATTCATTACATCATAAGGAAGTGCTGCTATTTTAGAAGCTAATTCTTCAACAGGTCTTATTCCCTTAAATGCCCTAACTATAGCCATTTTAGTTCCTCCTAAAATTATTAAATATTAAAGAATTCTTTTATTGTTGAAGCAACCTCTTTTCCAATTCTATCTTGAGCTTCTTTAGTTGAGGCTCCAATATGAGGAGTTACACTAACATTTGGATGGTTAACTAGCTCTTCATTCAATGTAGGTTCTTGTTCAAAAACATCTACTGCTGCACCTGCAACTTTCCCACTATTTAATGCGTCTAATAAAGCTTTTTCATCAACAACTTTTCCTCTAGCACAATTAACTAAGTAAACTCCATCCTTCATTGCCTTAAATTCTTCTTCTCCAATCAAAGCACCTTTTGTCTTGTCATAAGGAACATGAAGAGAAATAAAATCAGCCTTTCCAAGCAAATCTTTCATTTCATAAAAATCATATGGAAGATTTTCTTGCTTTCCAAACAAATCTGTATAAACTACAGTCATTCCTAAAGAAGTTGCTTTCTCAGCTAAAGATCTTCCTATTCTACCCATTCCTATAATTCCTAAAGTTTTACCAGAAAGTTCCACTCCTTTATACTTTTTCTTGTTCCATTCTCCATTTCTCATTGTCACATTTGAAATGTTAACAAATCTTGCCACAGCAAACATGTGTGCAAGGGCAAGTTCTGCTACTGAATTTGAACTAGCATTTGGAGTATTTCTTACTGTAATGCCCTTATCTTTAGCTGCTACTAAATCGATATTGTCAACTCCAACACCTGCTCTAACAACAAGTTTAAGCTTACCACCATCTTCTTTATCTAAAATATCTTTGGTAATCTTTGTTGCTGACCTCACAACTACTCCATCAAAAGACTTTAACTCTTCTCCTAAAACTTCTGCTTCTATATGTTCATTAACGACTTCTACCCCAGCATCTTGCAATTCTTTTATTGCTGCTGCTTCTAATCCATCGTTTGTTAATATTCTTACCATATTTAATTAATCCCCCCAATACATAAATCGCTTATTGCTATTTTTAAAGGCCTAATATTTCATCAATATTCTTTAATAATTCCTTCACATCTTCAACTGTGCAATCAGCCATATGCGCTATTCTAAATGTTTTATTCTTCAAATCACCATATCCATTAGAAATCTGGAATCCTCTTTCTCCTAATGCTTTATTTAACGCTGCGACATCAATATTTCTTGTATTTTTAATATTAGTTACAGTGTTAGATAAATGATTTTCATCTGAATATAAGGCAAAATTTTTCTTAGCCCAATCTCTAACTATCTTTGCCATCTCTTTATGTCTTGCATATCTATTTTCAAGACCTTCAACATTTAAAATGTAATCAAGTTGATAATCAAGAGCAAACATATGTGGAAGTGATGGTGTTGATGGATATTGATAATCCTTCTTTTGGATATATTGATATAGCTTTAATAAATCCAAGTAGTATCCTCTATTTGGTACTTGCTCTGCTCTTTTTCTAGCCTTTTCTGAGAAAGTACATACTGATAATCCTGGAGGTAGTCCTAAACACTTTTGAGATGATGTAATACAGACATCAATACCGCATTTATCTACTTCAACTTTACTTCCTGCAGCAGAACTTACCATGTCAACTATAAATACTACATCAGGATATTTTTTAATAACCTCTCCTATTTCCTCTACCGGATTCATAACACCTGTTGATGTTTCATTATGAGTTACTGCTACTAAATCGTACTCACCTGTAGCTAAAGCTTTATCAACATCTTGTACATTAACTGCTTTTCCCATTTCATATTCAAATATATCTGCTGGTACATTATTAACTTTAGCCATTTCATACCATCTCTTACCAAAAGCTCCTACTGAAAATACAGCAGCTTTTTTTAATGTACAACTTCTAATAGCACCTTCCATAAGTCCACTACCTGAAGAAGTAGATAAAAGTATCTCATTTTTTGTGAAGAATAGTTTTCTCATATTATCGCTAATTCTTCTTTGCAAGGCTGAAGCCTCTTTACTTCTATGTCCTATCATTGGCGTAGCCAGTTTTTCAAGGACATCTTCTCGGACCTCTACTGGTCCTGGAATAAATAATTTCTTATGCATATAGCATATCCCCCCAACTTTTTTATAAAATTTATTTAAATAAATAGCCTATTGGATAAATTTTACTACTTTACAGCATTGAATTCAACACTTTATTGTAATATACTTACATTTTTATTCCTATACTGTATATTATATTACTTTTACTAAAAACGAAACAAAAGGCATACATTATCTAATGTATGCCTTTTTTGCTATATTTAATATATTTCTTTATATTTTCTATTCAAATAATCTAAGAAATATTTGGTATTAAGATCCTCACCTGTAACTTTATTTATTAATTCTTCAGGTGTATATATACATCCATACTTATGAATGTTATCTTTTAACCAATTATTTATATATTCTATATTACCTTTTTCTATATCTTTTAAAGCATCAGGATTATCCTGTAACATTTTATGAAGGAATTGGCCACCATATAAATTTCCTAAAGCATAACTTGGAAAATATCCAAATGATCCATCAGACCAATGCATGTCTTGAAGTACTCCCTCTTTATCATTTTTAGGTTCAACCCCTAAATATTCTACATATTTTTCTTTCCAAACTTGTGGTAAATCTTTAACTTCAATTTCTCCATTAATTAACTGCTTTTCTATTTCATATCTTATTATTACATGAAGACTATATGTTAATTCATCTGCATCTGTTCTTATCAAAGATGGACTTACATAATTTACAGCTTTATAAAAATCATCTAAGCTAATACATTCTAATTTAGGAAATAATTCTTTTATCTTAGGGAAAACTACTGATAAAAATTCCTTACTTCTTCCAACTATATTTTCATAAAATCTAGACTGTGATTCATGAATACTCATAGAAGCTCCTTCTGCCAAGCCTGTGCCTGTAAGCTCAGATGGAATATTCATTTCATATAATGCATGTCCGCCTTCATGAATTACACTAAACATATTCGATAGCAAATCATCTTCAAAGTAATGAGTTGTAATCCTTACATCCTTATTACCAATATTAAGAGTAAATGGATGTTCTGTTTCATCTAAAAAGCCTGCCTCTTTATCAAATTTTATAATATCTAACAAGAAATCACTTAGCTCTCTTTGTTTATCAATAGAGAATTTTTGATTTAAATAATCTCTACTAATATTTTTCTTACTTTGTTTTATATAATCAAGAAGTTCTAATATTCCTTGGCGTAATTCTGCAAAAACTTTATCAAGTTTTTTTACAGTTAATCCTTTTTCATATCTATCTAATAATGCATCATATTTATTATCTTTATATCCATAATACTCTGCAAATTCTCTTTGAAAGTTTACTACCTTTTCTAAATGTGGTTGGAATATTTTAAAATCATTCTTTTCTTTAGCTTCTTCCCATGCCGATTGTGCTAAAGCTGAAACCTTAGAAAATTCAGTATATGTTTCTTCTGGTATTTTCTTTATACTATCATAAGAATCTTTTAAATTTCTTATCATTGCTTTATCTACATCTGACAGCTCATTTATAATAGGGTTGAAATAATCAATAAACTTTTTTACTTCATCAGAAGTAATTGCTTTAAAGATTTGTCCATCTAAATAAGATAAAGTTTCAGCTCTTTGCTCTAAACCTTTTTTAGGCATAATAATCTTAGTGTCCCAATAAGTTATATTCATTAACTTGTTCAACTGTTCTATGTTACTTATATATCTTTTAACATTATCCAATTGTTCACTTATTTCTTGTTTCACTTAATTAACACCGCCTTATATTCTACTTCAACCAAAAGGTTGTCAAAATATATATTACAATTGCATAAATAGCAATCATTCCAAAAAGGATTGGTAGCACAACCTGAAATAATGCAATTATTAATGCAATCGCATCTTTAAATCCTAAATGTTCATCTTTTAATCTTTGAATTTTTTCATCTTCTAATGCTTTTTCTTCTGGACTTTTTGTTTGCTCTTTTCTTTTGTAACCAAACCAATTTAAGTGCATATTATACCTCTGTCGCTCTATGACATGCTACATAATGTCCTGGTTTAACTTCTCTATATTCAGGAACTTCTTTACTGCACTTTTCTGTTGCATAAGGACATCTTGTATGGAACTTGCATCCTTGAGGAGGATTTGCTGGTGAAGGTAAATCTCCTTGAAGTATAATTCTTTCTCTCTTTGCAGTTGGATCTGGTACTGGTATTGCTGATAGCAATGCCTTTGTATATGGATGTAATGGATTTTCAAATAATTCTTCTTTATCTGCAAGCTCCATCATATTACCAAGATACATAACTCCTATTCTATTACAAATATGCTTAACTACTGAAAGGTCATGAGAAATAAACATATATGTAAGTTTCTTTTCTTTTTGAAGTTTAACAAGTAAATTAACAATTTGTGCTTGAATTGATACATCTAGAGCTGATACTGGTTCATCTAAAACTATAAATTCTGGATCTAACGCTAATGCTCTAGCAATACCAATTCTTTGTCTTTGACCACCTGAAAATTCATAAGGGAATCTATCGAAATAATATTCTGGTAATCCACACATTTCCATCACTTCAATAACCTTACTCTTTAACTTTTCTTTTTCAATTAATTTATGATCAAGCAAAGCTTCTCCTATAATAGTTCCAACTGTTAATCTTGAGTTTAAAGATGAATATGGATCTTGGAATACAAGCTGAATCTTAGTTCTTAAATTTCTTAATTCATTTCTATTTAATTTTGTTATATCTCTTCCTTCAAAGATAACTTTTCCTTCTGTTGGCTTAAGCAATTGAAGTATTGCTCTACCAGTTGTTGATTTTCCACAACCAGATTCTCCAACTATACCTAATGTTTCTCCTTTTTTTATCTCCAGCGAAACGCCATCAACAGCTTTAACATGTCCTACTGTTCTATTAAACAATCCACCTGTAATAGGAAAATATTCTTTAAGATTTTCAACTTTTACTAAAACATCATCACTCATTACTTGCTTTCCTCCTTATGGTCATCTTCAAATAGCCAACATGCTACTTTATGGTTATGTCCTATTTCATGTAAAGAAGGAATAGAATTTTTACACTTTTCCTTACATTCACTACATCTTTCATTAAAGTAGCAAGAATCTTTAATACCGATAGGGTTTGGAACTTGTCCCGGAATTGAATAAAGCTCCTCTTTCTTTTCATGTATTGATGGTTTTGATTTTAATAGACCAATTGTATAAGGATGAGAAGGATTTTTGAAAATATCAAGAACTGGTCCTTCTTCAACAACTTTACCTGCATACATTACAACAACATAATCAGCCATTTCAGCAACAACACCAAGATCATGAGTTATTAATAGTATTGATGTATTATGTTTTTTCTTAAGATTTCTCATAAGATCAAGAATTTGCGCTTGTATTGTAACATCTAACGCAGTTGTAGGTTCATCTGCTATTAGAACCTTTGGATTACATGCAAGTGCCATTGCAATCATAACTCTTTGTCTCATTCCACCAGATAATTCGTGAGGATATGAATCAACTATCTGCTCTGCTCTAGGTATACCAACTTCATTTAATAATGATATTGATTTATCTCTTGCAGATTTTTTATCCATACCTTCATGTATAATTAATGATTCTGATATTTGATCTCCAATTGTAAATACTGGATTTAAAGAACTCATAGGTTCTTGGAATATCATTGCTATATCCTTACCTCTTATAGCACACATTTCTTCTGGTGTAGCTTTAATTAAATCTTTACCTTTATAAAGAATTTCTCCGCCTTCAACCTTTCCGTTACCTGTCACTAACCCCATTATACTCATTGAAGTCATAGATTTACCACAACCTGATTCTCCAACTATACATACAGTTTCACCTTCTCTGACACTAAAAGAAACATCATTAACAGCTTTAACAGTTCCAGCTTTAACTTTGAAGAAAGTCTTTAAGTTTTTTACTTCTAATACTTTTTCACTCATTTTTTCTTCCTCCTATCTATTCTTCTTAGGGTCTAATGCATCTCTTAATGCGTCACCAACTGCATTAACTGCAAGACAAATTACAACTATACAAATTGCTGGTGGCATCCAAAGCCATGGTCTCTTTTGAAGATTTGCTAAATTATCTGCAGACTTTATCATATTTCCCCAAGATGAGATAGGTTCTTGAACTCCAACACCTAAATAACTTAATGTTGATTCTGTAATAATATAACTTGCAACACCCATAGTAGCTTGTACTATTAATATTGGTATAATATTAGGAATAAGATGTACTAATATTTTTCTTCTATCCTTTAATCCTAATGCTTCTGTTGCTTGCATAAATTCTTGTTCTTTATATTTTAAAACTTCTCCTCTAACTAATCTTGCTATACCTGACCAGCCAAGGAATCCCATACTAAGTATTAAGTAGAATATTCTCATATATGGATCTACATTTAATTCTGATAAAACAGCACCTAATATAATTATTATTGGTAAGAAAGGTAAACACATAAATACTTCGATTAACATTGATAAAAATGAATCAACTTTTCCACCATAATATCCTGATATTGCTCCAATTAATGTTCCAATAATCATTTCAATAGCAACTGCTAAAATACCAACTAATATTGATATTCTTCCTCCATACATCAATCTAGCAAGGATATCTCTTCCTAATTTATCTGTTCCTAAAATATGTCCTTTAGTAAAAAATCCTTTTTGAATAACATCTGTTTGTTCATTCATTCCATACTTGACGAAAAAAGGTCCTATAAAGCTAAATACTATGAATATAGCTATTACTATCATTCCAATAACAGCAAACTTATTCTTCATTACTCTATTAAATGCCATTTTTGAAGGTGACATAACTTCATCCTTTTTTAAATTATTATTTACTTCCATTATGTACCTCCTATTTAACCTTTATTCTTGGATCTGCTACTGCATATAATAAATCCGCTATTAAATTACCTAAAATTGTTAATACCGCCATAAACATATTGAATCCCATAAGTAAAGTAAAATCTCTAGCTGCTATAGAATCATATGCTATCTTACCTATTCCAGGCCAAGCAAATATTGTTTCTGTTATAAGTGCCCCAGAAAAAAGTCCAGGTATAGACATACCAATATTTGTTATTATAGGTATTAATGCATTTCTAAAAGCATGCTTGTACATAACAACTTTTTCTTTAAGTCCTTTTGCTCTTGCTGTACGAACATAATCTTGATCTATAACTTCAAGCATACAATTACGTACGAATTTAAGCATTGGCCCGATACTTAATATAGTTAATGATGTTATTGGTAAAATACTATGTTTAGCAATATCAATAACATTTTTCATTCCTGTATAATTAGAGCCACCAGTAATCATTCCTCCAGTAGGTAGAATTCCTAAACCTAATGAGAAAATTCTTATTAATACTAACGCTAATAAGTATGATGGTACGGCTAATGAAACAAAGGTGAAAACATTCATAATCTTATCAAATTTTGAATATTGTTTTATTGCCGCCTTGATTCCTAATGGTATTCCTATCAAATATGCTAATACTGTTGAGACTATTGATAATATAAATGAATTCCATACATAAGTTTTTATAACTTGAGAAACTGGCATACTATGAGATAATGAATCACCAAAATCTCCAACAGCTGCACTCTTTAACCATGTAGCATATCTAACTGGTAAAGGTTTGTCTAATCCATATAATTCTTGTAAGTGTTCTATTTTTTCTGCTGACATCTTATTAGTACCTTTCATTTGTGTTACAAAATCACCTGGTACCATTGCTATAATTGCATAGATAATAGCTGAAATTATGATTAATTGCGGAATAGCTTTTAATATTCTTCTTATGCTGTAATTTAACATTTATTAACCTCCTTATGTCATCATAATCTAATTAAAGGCATCTTAAATAAAGATGCCCCTGATCTATTTATTATATTTATCTCTTAGCTATACTATTTATCTGAATCACTAATCTCTAATTTGTACATTATTCTTGATAATTTAACGAATGATGATGTATCAACATTCTTAATTCTTGAATTAGATACAGTACATGCTTTACCTTGAACTAGGCAAATATATGGTAATGTTTCATTTAATTGATTATAGTATTCTTTATATAACTCTTTTAATGCATCCTTACCGCCATGTTCTGATTGAATCTTTTCAGTAAGTTCATCTATCTTTGGATCGTTATAGCTATTATAGTTTTGACTACCTTTACTATAGAATAGTGTATCTCCACCAGGAATTACATCTAAGCTCCAATACAACATAAATGCATTAAAATCTTTAGTATCTAACTTAACCCCTAAGCTATTAAAATCAATAGCTTCTCCACTGTAGTCTACTCCTAACTTCTTATAGCAATCTTCTGCAACTGATAAAATTGTATCAGTTCCATTTGTACCTTGTGGAATTTGTAATTTCATTGTTAATTTTTGACCATCTTTTTCTCTTATTCCATCTGCATTTTCTTTCCAACCAGCATCATCTAACATCTTTTTAGCCTTTTCAAGGTCATAATCGTATGTTTTATCTGGTTCTGTATATGCCCATGAAACAACACTTTCTGGAATCTTTGGCACTTCAGCATATCCATCAAATATTGTATCAACTATCTTCTTTCTATCCAAACCTACAGTTAATGCTTTTCTAACTTCAACATCTTTAAATTGAGGTAAAGCTTGATTTAATGCAATAAATCCATATGAGTTACCTGGGTATAAAGAATAATCTAAGAATCCTGCTCCTTCTACTCCATCGATATTATCTGAATCTGTTTGTACTCCATCTATATCAGTTTCTCCAGACTTTAACATTTGTAAAGCTGTAGTTGGTGTTGTATATTTAAGCACTACATTCTTAATTTTTGGAGCTCCCATATGATAATCTTCATTAGCTACAAGTTTTGTTTCTTGACCCTTCTTAAAGTCAACCATCTTGTATTGTCCACATACTGGAATGTTAGGATCGTAATATACTGACTTTAATCCATCAAGATTTCCTTGACTCCATTTTCCTTTTAAGTAGTGAGATGGTATTGCTTGCATCATTCCAATATCTACTTTTGAATATGGTGAATATGAAGTAAACTTAACTGAGAAAGTCTTATCATCAATAACCTTAATTCCTGAAATTGTATCAGCAGTTCCTTCTTGATATTCCTTTGCACCTACTACGTTATCGTAAGATGCAGTAACTATATCAGCTTGACCTGGATATGATTTATCAGCTATAAAATAATAACCTAATACAACATCATCAGCTTTTACTGGTTCTCCATCTGACCATTTAGTATCTTTTAATTTAACTATATAAGTAGTATCATCGTCTTTATCTTGTTCAATGCTTTCTGCAAGACGATATTCCATTTCTCCATCTTCTTTTGGAACCATTAATTCATCAAACATCATTCTAGATATATCTGAATCATAAGCAGTTGTTGCTATAGTAGGCATGAATACACCTGATGGATCAAATCCACCAACTATTATTGTATCTTTTCTCTCCTTTGCTACATCTGGACATTGACTAGCATCTGTCGCTTTATATCTCTTGATATTGCTGTTTTCTGCAGTTGTTGAATCACTGCTTGAATCACTAGCATTACTACCACAACCAACTACCATAGAAGCAGTTACTAATAGTGATAATGCTACTGACATGCTTTTTCTTTTCATTAAAAATCCCCCTTTAATATTTATGTATATATGTTAATGGAAAACTAATAAGTAAAGATTCCCCCAAACTCACTACTTTTTCCATTACATTGGCTTAAAAAATAATGGGAATTACTAAATAAGATACTCTTATCTAATAACCCCATTGTTATCTCATTACTGTATTCTTATATTTTAGTTTCTTATCATTTTTATCATTTGATTATTAACTTGTTATCACAATAATAATATTATTATGTTTCTTTGTCAATATTTATATAAAAATATGTTTTATGTTTATAATGTATTATTTTCCTATTTAATCGTTTCCGTAACCATAATCTAGTACTGATTCAGTTTCTCTACAGTATCTTACACATAAACATTGTCCTAAATTTCTTGGACATTTATAACATAAACAACCTAAATCCTCCCCTTTACATATACCTTTCTTCTTCTCTGGACATTCTCTACAATTAACACCTGTACCTGCTGGCATTTTACCATCTCCTCTTTGTTGTTTTCACATCACATTATACATCTATAAATAATATGAAGGAAACCTTTAAAATATTTAAAAGATTTCCTTCATTATCTAATATATTTTTTTAAATCAACATATCCTTTTTATTAAATATTAATGTAGCTAATATATATGAAATAATTATTGTTCCACACATTAATGATATTCCAAGTCCCACACTAAAGTTTGGATTATTATACAATTGAGCTATATCTCCACCAACAACACTTGGTGTAGCTCCATAATTTAAAAATACAAGATGTGCTACTTTTTTTAATGATGTAGTCATGAATATTATAGATGATGCTACACAGATTATTACTGATATGGCCATTGTTGTCATACTACTTTTGAATATTGATGAAATTAAAAAGACTAATGCACAGCAAGCAATAATAAATAGTAATTGTAAAAGGAAACTTTCTACAAATGCAGTTCCTCTTGTTGATAAAATTCCACTATCTACCACCTCTTTAAGTGATGGATTTCCGCCATTTTGAAT
>JAQXTC010000063.1 GCA_029219285.1 Clostridiaceae bacterium | reverse complement strand
AGAAAGATAATCAAATTAACAGTAGAATATTTCAGAGAACAAAACCTTCCTTACTACAGAGTAATGAAAGGTGAAGGATACTTAAGACACCTAGTTATAAGAAAAGCTAAGAATACAGGTGAACTTTTAGTAAACTTAGTTACTACAACTCAAATAGATTTCGATTTAAGTGATTACGTAAAATTACTTAGAGAACAAAGCTATTTAGGAACTTTAGTTTCAATAATACATACTGAAAATGATTCAAGATCAGATGCTGTTATACCTGAAAAGGTAAATGTTCTATACGGAAAAGATTATATAAGAGAAAACCTTCTAGGATTAGAATTTAATATATCACCATTCTCATTCTTCCAAACTAACACAAAGGGTGCTGAACAACTTTACTCAATGGTTAGAGAATTCATGGGAGAAAGCGAAAACAAAGTAGTATTCGACCTTTACTGTGGTACAGGAACTATTGGTCAAATAGTTGCTCCAAAAGCTAAAAAGGTTGTAGGTATAGAGCTTATAGAAGAAGCTGTTGAAGCTGCAAAAGAAAATGCTAAATTAAACGGATTAAATAACTGTGAATTCTTAGCTGGAGACGTAGCTGAAATAATCAAAACAGTAAAAGATAAGCCAGACATAATAATCCTAGACCCACCAAGAAGTGGAGTTCATCCAAAGGCTTTAGATTACGTAATTAAATTCAATGCACCAGAAATAATCTATGTTTCATGCAACCCTAAGACTTTAGTTACTGACCTTAAAGTATTAGAATCAAAAGGATATAAGATAGTTCAAACAAAGGTGAAGGATATGTTCCCAAATACACCTCATGCTGAAACTGTGGTTAAGCTAATCAAGGCATAGAGCCATTTACAGGGATTTTATAGATATTGAAATGGCTGTTTGCCACTAATTTGCCACCAGACAATTTAGTTTGGTGGCAAATTTTTTGTTATATTTTCAAAAATATTAACAGTATTGTTCTTCATTTTAGAAGTTACGTGTGAATAAGTATCCATTGTGGTGGCAAGTTTGCTATGACCAAGTCTTTTCTGTATATCCTTCATATTAGCTCCATTCTCTAATAATAAAGTGGCATGGGTATGTCTTAGACTATGCATTGAAAAATTAATACAGAGTTCATTATTAACCACTCTGCTTAGATATTTATATGTGTTTGTAGTTAATGGTTCACCATTTTCTTTAGTGCACACAAAATTTGAATTGTGATACCACTCACCATATTTTTCTTTGTTCTTTAACTGCCATTCTTTATGAGCTTTCAGTATATTAATTAATGTATCTCCAATATGTATGCTTCTATATGATGATTTTGTTTTGGGAGTTCCAAGTATAAATTTTTTCATACCTTTTGTCCCTGTTTCTATTAGAGTATGCTTTACATGAATAATACCATTTTTTAAATCTACATTATCCCACGTAAGAGCAACTATTTCTCCACCTCTCATGCCAGTATTAAATCCTATTTGGAGAGGAATATAGAAATTTGAACCCATAGGAAAGCGATTTATAATTTGAGTGAATTCTTCCATGGTAATTATTTTTAAGTCCTTAGTTTCCTTCTGAGGCTCATCATATTTTGGAATGTTGACATACTGCATTGGATTTTCTTTAATATAGTTGCAAGGAAAAACTGCATATTTTAAAGCTCCACTTAACACTCCATAGAAGTTTGTAATTGAACTTTTAGATAATCCATTACGCTTCTTATAATTCAAAAACTTTTGTAAAACATCAGCCTTTAGTTGCTTTAGCTTGTAATCGGTAGTTGTCAAGAAGTTTGTCGCAATGACTTATTAAAATTACATTGTATTTTATAAATTATACCCACATTTACAATTATTTGACTGATGATTTTATATTACTCTCCAGCTGTCATATAGCCTCATTTTTAATTTTCTTTTTAACTTCATCTGTTGGATTTAATGCCACCTTATCAGGTACGGACCAATTTCTTATTCCTTTTTTAAATCTTAATGGATTTAGTGCCCTTGCTGTTTCATATACTTTAATTCTATTTTTCATTATTTCTTCACTTTTTCCATTATGTCTGCTATTAGGAGTAAGATAGTTAAGTCCACTATGATAATGTTCATTGTTATACCAATTAACAAAGTTAGCAACCCATTCTCGTGCTTTTTCTAAAGACTTGAAACCTTCTTGTGGGTATCCTGGTCTATATTTCATAGTTTTAAAATGTGCCTCAGAATATGGATTATCATTACTTACTCTTGGTCTTGAATATGATGATAATACTCCAAGCATTTCTAACTTTGATTTAAGTGTATGTGATTTCATTGGTGCACCATTATCAGAATGAAGTACTAATGGCTTTTTATTGCCTTTAATCTTGACTTTTTCCGAAAGCATGGCTCTTTCCACTAGTTCTGAAGCTAACTCTCCAGTTTCTTCTTTCCATACTTCCCATCCAACAATTTTTCTACTATAAATATCTAAAATAGTATATAGCTTATAATATATTCCGCGAGTATATGTATTTAGCCACGTTATATCCCAAGTCCAAACTTGATTTGGACCATTGGCGATAAATGTTGTAGGTATATTTGATTTATGTGGAGGTTTACTATTTCCTCTATGTTTTTGCATATTTTCTGCTCTTAAAATTCTATAAAATGTTGATTCTGATGCAATATATATTCCTTTGTCAGCTAACGCTGGTACGATTTGTGATGGTGGTAAATCTGCAAATTCAGGTTTGTTTAATATATTTAGAACACTTTGATATTCTTCTGGAGTCAATTTATTCTTAGGTGCTGGTCTTTTGCAGTTTTTTCTGCCATCTTCTTTTATCTCATCATTTTTACACCATCTCTCATATGTTCTTGCAGTTATTCCAACAATATTACATGCAGATGCAACTCTTGAACCCTCTTTTATTGCTTCTTTAATCAGCTCTACAATTTTTATGCGATCTTCAATGCTGATTAATCTTCCTTGTCTTCCCCGAAAATCGCATTTAATTTTTTTCTAAGTACCAATAGTGCAGTAGTTTCAGCTAATGCTTTTTCTTTCATTCTTAAATCTTTTGATAGCTCTTTAGTTTTTTTCTTTTCTCCAATTAATTCAATTTCTAATTCTTCACTACTTTTCTTATTTCCGTTATTAGCTGCTATGCAGCTAGCACGCCAATTTTTAACTTGCTCAACATATAACCCATTTTCTCTACAATATTTTGAGAGCTCAGTTTCTGATAAAGTATAAGTTTCCATAACAATTAAAAACTTTTCTTTAGATGACATATTTCTGGTTGACTTCTTTGTTTTACTTGCCCATCCACCAGTAGCTTTTGATTTCCAAGTAGCAAGTGTAGATTTGCTTATTCCTGTTTCTATTGATAAATTTGTTGGTGAAATGCTTTCAAGTGGTAGCATTCTTGCTATCAGTTTTTCCTTTTCTTCCTTAGTATATCTTCTATTATTTAGATTATCTTTTGCCATATTTTTAATACTCCTCATTATTTTCTATTACGAGAATAGCATATTTTTTATCACACGACAATTATCTTACCACCTAGGGTCCACCTGCCTTACTACTATGAAGATATATTAAGTCGGGATTATATAATTTTATAAGTTTATAAATCTTATAAATGGATTTAAGATCTTTTATAAAATTTATTTCCCTTACCATATCAACAAATTCAATTTTATAAACTAGATTCTTAAAGTATTTTTCCTCTTCCTTATATTCACTTGGATATACAAGAATATGTTCATAGAGTTCTTTATTTGAATGCTTAAATAACATCTGTAAGTACCTTGCTACACCACCATTAGATTGAGTAATATGCATTATTCGCTTCTTCATATTAATCCTCACAATTTTAATTTATTTGATTGTTTATTTTATTTATTTTTTTTAATTGCTATATTTGATTAATATGTTTACTTTAGTGAAAATATTACAACCCATTTAGACGCAAAAAAACAGGATAAAATGATAATCAAATCATCTTATCCTGTCTATATGTAAATTTATATTATTATTTCATCTTTTGATTCAACATATTTAAATTTATGGTTAATGCCTAAATTGTTTATTACTTTTTCAAATTGTAATTTACCTATACAATTTACTGCATTTAGAATATATGTCCTTTTAAAATCCCCACAGATTTTCATGCATTCTTCTAATAATGGCAGCATTGCTGCACTAAAAGTAACATTATCATGACATTCAATAACTACTATTGATTCAGAACTATTGATATTTTGCAGACACTCATTTAATTTCTTTTCAAATTCCTCCTTAAACTTCCCAGTATATAATCCATTTAAATCCATTTCTAATGTGGATTTTTCCTCATTAAAATACAATTTAAAATCTCCACTTTCTAATAGCGAAACACTTTCCATTTATACATTTCCCTCCTACAGAATGTAAGTTAATTCCATTTAATAACTTATCATACCAAAATTATATTCACCCATTTGCCTATAATTCGACATCTATTTTAGTATATAGAAAAATATTATTTTGTCAATACTTATAAATTTACTAATTATTATCCATTAAGTGCTTAAGTTACCTAATTTTCTATTGATATAACCATTTATACATTATAAACCAATACAGCATCATATTTTCCTTATTTTTTATAAAGTTTTAAGCGAATTAAAAGAGCAGGCAAATGACCTACTCCTTCTTTTTACCTTGTTTAATTAATTGGTTAGTATAGACTGCTGCTCCTGTCACTAGAACTCCCTGAAAAACAGAGGATATATTTAAACCTAATAAAAAGATGCAAGATACTATACCTACGACTAATAATATAACTGGTATATACTTATCTTGTATCTTCTCAGTACCTTTAATAATCATACCAATTATATATAGAACAGGAATTACTTCTAAGGCATTATCTGTTACAAAACTTAAAATATCCATAAAATTAGCCCCCCTCTTTTATCTTATTCAGATGAAAATAAAGTGCTACGTATATTTTTTATTATGACACTAAACTTAAAACTGTTTATTGAGATTTGTATGCTATGATTATATTAGTTATAATTTTCCATTATAGAGAGGAATATAAACTTGCATTGGAGTTGATTACTTTGTTAAATACTAATTATAAAGTTGATGCAATAGACATGTTGTTAAAAGAAGAGGGCAATGCTTTAATGTATGTTTTGCTAACCAATTAAATATGGTACTAAACGAAGTTTCTTTCCTGATTCAGTTATAAAGTCATTAGCTTCCTTTACTGTGTATGGAAACTTCTTTACTAAGGCAATAGAAGCCGTGTTTCTTTCATCAACTTCATAAATAATATCTTTTTGTGGGTATTTCTCTTTTAAATAATCTACAAGTGCTTTTAACGCCTCGTATCCATACCCTTTTCCATGAACAGAAGACTTTAGCCATAAACCAACTTCAAGTGCTTCTTCCTTAAAACCAAAGGCTTCCATGCTGCCAATGAATTCTTGATTCTGATCTAGAATCATAAGTTCTATCATGTTGCCTTCATTCATTTCTCCCATAAAATATTCAAGTAGTTCCTTTGCATCTGCTAATGATTTAAAAGGATCCGGATACTGATATTGGCAAATCTCAGCTGTAAACTCTTTATAATAATCATTCAAATACTTTAAATCTGCCTTAATAATATGTAGTCGTTCTGTTTTAAACATATAGTCATTCCCCCTCTTATTTAACATCTCCCTTATTACAGATTAAACCTTTTATTGTATTATATAACACAATAATCTGTATTTCAAACAAACCAATCTTATCCGCAACACTCTAAAAATTCCACCCTATGTATCCAACTAAAATGAGAATCGCAAATTCCAAAGTTCATCATGCCAATAATACTGTCCACATACATGACAATGGAAAATGTAGCAACCGCTGTTGTTCCTCCATACTGTTTGATTTTACTTTGCATTTAATTTTCAAATTCATCATCCTTTCTTTTTCATTAGTATTTTCATAATTAAATAAAAAAAGAGCTCGGATATGATAGTAGACTTATTTAAGTCAGGAATGAGCTTAGCAGAGCTAAGTAGCGAATATGGCATTGCAAAATCAACAATCGGTGGCTGGGTTAAAGATGTAAAAGAAATTAGAACAAGTAATAGAATTTATAGATGCTAATAAAAGCAAGCATAATATTAAGACTATGTGTACCGTTCTAGGCGTAGCCAGAAGTACATATTATAAATCTTTTGATAAAACTAAATCTGCAAGAGAAGTAGAAAATGAGGAATTAAAAGCAGCTATTATAAGAATATACAAAGCTAATAAAGGTATATATGGAGCTCCCAGAATTCATCATATACTTATTACAGAAGGCTTTAATGTATCTTTGAAAAGAGT
>JAQXTC010000062.1 GCA_029219285.1 Clostridiaceae bacterium | reverse complement strand
AGCCTGAATATATTTTCATGTTATATGATAGTTATTTATCACTTAACAAACTTATTATTTATCAATTAAATTCAATTAATAAATTAGATGGATACACTGAATTAGAAAATGTGAAAATAGTTATTGATCTAATAAATAATTCAATTGTTGAGGATTATGTATATAAAACTATGTTCCTTTCTACAGATAAAATATACTTAGAAAGTGAAATATATGAATGTATACAATATTTTAAATTACTATTAGATTATAATTATGAATGTTTAGATTCTCAGCATAAGTTATTCTTAGAAGGTGATGTTGAGAATTTTGAATGATAAATTAGCTTATTTTGTATATTATTATATAAACATTTAGCAATATCATGAATTAAATAATAAAAACTCTGCTAATTATTACAACCATAATAATTAGCAGAGTTACATTTTATGATTCTTCTATTTGTTACATAGTATATTCAAACTAATTTATAAAAACTTATCCTCCACAATCTTTTGAATTTTCTGCGAGTCTATTGTTCCATGTTCATCGTAAGTAACAATTAAATTTTCCCCTTCAATATATCCATTCTTTTCATAAATAGCTTTTTTATTATTCCATCTTGCTTTATACTTTTCATCATCCATCATACCACAATGCTCCCAAATATATTGTTCATCAGTATCATCATCTATTATAATAAAATCTGGTAATAATCTATTTCCTTCAAGTTCAATTGACTCTTCATATTTATACTCTATATTATTATGGTATAAGCAATCTGCTATAATTACTTCTGATTTAGATCTTACCATATCACCTTTTGCTGTTTTGTGTATTAATCTATTTTCATAATACTTTTCTTTCACCTTTACAATATCTGGTTCCTCAAATAAATCAGTAAATCGTTTTGCTATATCTGAATGCTCCATGGATGTATAATTTTTTAATTTATATGGTTCTTGATTATATAAAATAATCAATTTTTCTGTTTGTCTTGTTAATGCTGTATACATCATTTCTCTTGAAATCAACGAACAAGGTTCTGATAAAACTAAAATAACTTTTTCAAATTCACTGCCTTGAGATTTATGAACTGTTAAAGCATACGCTAATTCTAATGGTATACTATTATCTTCTTCTGAAAAGTCCTTATCCGAATAAGAATAGCTAATTCTTGGCTGTGACAAATACTCAACTTTTAAGAATTTTAAAGTTTTTTTATTTCCAAAATCAGCTGTTGCCATTCCAATTTCTCCATTGGCTACATAACCATCTATGGTTTTATGAATATTCAAATCGTAAGTAGATCTCTTTTGATTAATAACATTAATAATTTTATCTCCATACACTATATTTTCAGGCCCCATCATTCTAGGGATTTTTTTTCTATAATTTTTTTCTTTAGATAATTCTATAAATTTACTTCTATATCTATTATGAATTAACCTATTTATATTCAGTACACCATGAGGCATATTCTTAACCGGGCATAATATTTGCCATTTATTTATAATTTTAGCACATCCATAATTAAAATAATCGTAACCATTACTATTTGTTGCACCAAGGCTTGCGTTAAATCCTTCTACATCATCTTGGTTTTTCATATTTAACTCTTTCGTTATAGAGTCCAAGATTAAATTTTCTAAATCCTCTTTTGCACTCCATTGTCTAAATTCAATATTTTTAGTATTTTCCATCATACTTAATTGTTCAAATATATCTAAGTCAAATTTTCTTGAGGTTGTTGAATAACATTCTGATAATTTTACATCAAGTCGTTCTTCATCTTTTTGTCTTCTATGTACTGTAAGTTCTCCATATCCCTTACATACCCTAGGAAATATATTAGGTTTCAATCCCTTTTTTAAATAAGTCACTAAATCTACAAAAGGCCTACCTGCACCAATAGGCGGTAATTGATTTGGATCACCCACAAAAATTATTCTCTTAGCGCTACGGACAGCTTGCAGTAAAGCTCCAAACATTTCTTCAGTGAGCATAGAAGATTCATCTATAATTACTGTGTTAGGAACATCATCTTGTCGTTCCATAGATAGTCTATATTTCATAGTTCTAAAATCATATCTCTTGCTTTTCATTAAATACTGTGCAATAGTATATGCTTCAATTGAATTTGATTCTATACTCTCCATCATTCTAACCCTAGCTTTGCCTGTAGGTGCTAGTAGAATTATCCCACCAGCCTTAATTTCGTTGGCTTTACACAAAATAGATAATAGCGATGTTTTTCCTGTTCCTGCATCACCTACTAAAACTGATACTCTAGATTGTGCAAGTTCTTTTAATACAGCAGCTTTTTCTTCTCTAGCTCTTTCTTCTTCTATGCTTTTATCACTTTCTTTAAATGTTTTATCAATAAGCTCCCTCCAATTAGTATTAACTATATTAGGTTTCGCCTTATTAATCTTTTTTAAAACTATATTTTTTATTAATTCATCAATCTCTTCATAACGTTTTAACTTGTATCCTTTTTGGTTTTTATTTACCTTAATTGTTGTGATTTCATCCTTTAAAAAATCTTCAATCCCAGCAACAATATCTAACGTAACGTTACATTTAGGTTCTATTATAAAATCTCTCATTTTCAAAATTAAATTTTCACTTGGTAAAAAAGTATGACCTTTCATAGCCTCATTCTCTAATATTGAAATTGCTATAGCACGTATTCTTCTCTGATCATTATCAGAACTTAAACGTGATGGATATGGTATTGGATATTCTTTCTCTATTGATTTTATTGGAAATACAGCCATATCTACTTTTTTTATAGATATATATAATTCATCTATTTTATCTCTTGTAAGTTCATATAATATATATGGATTTTCAATTATTTCTGCATCTGAACAATTAATGTTATTCTTATTCCTTAACTCATTATTAAATATGGCTTCTGCTTGAGTAATTGTAAATGAAAATCTTGATAACAATTTAAATAGTGTTTTACGCTCATTCGGCATTTTATTCCATGCTATTTTATGTATATCTTTAATTGATGATGAAAGTTCTTTCGATAAATAATTATTAGGATTATTTATAACCTTATCTACCACATCCCAAATATCATCATTATCCTTCATTAGTTCTTTTATTTTTTTATATATTACTATACCAGTATCAATGCCCATGGCACACAACATAGCTCCAAGTCCAGGAAATGCTCCTCTATCTTTCCATACTTCTGCTAATCTTTCATTCAACCATCTGATAGATTGACTCCAATCAGAATCCAAACAATTATTAATTGTACTTAATGATTTTATACTCTGAAGTAAAACATCTATAACTGCATCATAACTTAAATGTTCTGTAGCATATGAAAATTCTTCAAAGTAATCATCTGGAGCAAACACAGTTATTGACGATATATCAAATTCAGGATTTTCTTTTGCATATTCCATCATCTCTTTATAAGGAAAAACAAAACCATCATTATGATCATTTCTAATAGAATGACATATCATTGTTTCCCATATCATTGATCTTAATTCTCCATCATTTGTATGATTATGTTCTATGGCTGGTATAATTTTTTTTACTTTTCCTATACCTATTACAACTCTTCTTGTATCCTCAATAAATGGAACCTGCTTTGCATATGCAATACAAAGTGATTTTTCAGGAATAACATCATCATAAAAACTCTCAAAAATCGCTCTGTGATTCCTAGCATCTTGTACCCAGTTTGTTTTAAAACTTAAATGAGGTTCATATTCTAAATTAATAGGTATGTTATAATGTTTTGCATCTTCTTCAACTCTATCTTTCATTAATCTAGCAAAAGGTCTCGCTGGAAAAGAAAAAGGTGGATATTCTACTTTTGTTTCAAGAAAATGTCCATGAGTTTCAGGATTGGATTTTTTATATGGATGTTCTGTAATTTTATATAAGGATTTAGGACTCATAAATGCTCCACCCTCTGAAATACAAGGTAAATTTTGTTCATTACCAGACATCATACATCCTGAAATATCTTTTTCTAAATTATCATTTCTATTTTCATAAACATTTTTTAATCTTAAGCATGAATTATTTTCAGTTGGATTAGTACATACACATCCACTCCAATTATTATCATGCCAAGGTACTCTTATTGATAAATGTTGTGCCATCAAAATTCTCCTCCAATTACCACAATAATTTTTGCATACAATATACTTCTATTATACGTTCATTTTACTAATTAAAATTTAATATAATAGCTATACACCTACATAATATTATCTATCCATTATATTTCTTATATCATCAAGTTTCTGTTGGCTTTCTTTATACCTATCATATATAAAACATACCAATTCATCAATTTCCCTAATTACATTTTCCTGCTCTTTTTTAGGAAGTGAAGTGATTTTATATAGTCTATTTGTAATCATCCTTTTAACACCAACTGAACTTTTTTCTCCTGCATCATTAACTGTAAAATATATATCCCAATAATTATATTCAGGAAAGTCTTCTTCAAAAATTTTAGATATTGGTTTACCTTCACGTGCTAATTTTATTATTAATTCTGAATCTCTTTTATCCATTTTTTACACCTACTTTATATACTATTTCACTTTATACAATAACCTTTTTACCCCTCTTAACATTTCCAGATTCTTTTAATAATCTCTCAATCTTTTTATAAACCACATCTTTTATTTCATCTTCACTAAGATAATCTATTAATGTTATACCACCATATGCATTCATATACTGAACAGTTTTTCTATATACATATCCATTTATTTTTGTCCCATTGTCTTCAAATTCTTTAATTGCACTTAAAAATGCATGTCCATTTTTGGGATTTCTACTAAAATTGCTTGTGAACATATCATTTACTCTTGTTGCCATATCACCATTAGCAAGTACATTAGTAAGTTCATAAGGATCTTTTCTATTTTCATCATATGTAAGTCTGCCTATCCACCATAACTTGGATAAAGTATTTCTGAAAACACCTTTCGATTTCTCGCTATAAAAATAACGAGATTTAATATAATTTGCATGCTTCATATTTTCAGCATCTTTTTTCCATCTTTCTTGTACAAAATTATAAAATAAACTATGAGTAAGTCCTGCCCACAAGCGTTCATCTACTGCTGCACTATCAGAAATTACTTTTAAATTACTATATAGTATTTTACTATTTTCTAAATCCATTGTCCCTACTGAATCAAATCCATCTATTTTAAGTTTAAAATCATTAACCTCATGCTTAAATTCAAGGAATGGTTTTTCATCATCTAAATACTCATATATCCACTTATTATCTTTTTCAGAATAATGATTTATATTATGACTTATATTCTTTTTTAAAGTATCTAAACATTCTTGTTTTAAGAAATATAATTTCATATATTAGTCCTCCATTCTATTCAAATTTGCTAAAGCACTGCTTATTGGCATATTTAAAAGTTTTTGCGCAAGTTTTAAAGAAGTATGCTTTCTAATATTTTCTCTGTTAAGATCTATTTTTGATTGCTTCAAAACTTTATCAAGTGCAATAAACCATCTGCAATTTTCGTATTCATTATCTTCATCAGAATCTATAGTATCAAAAGCATAAATAAGTGCTGGCAATATAATCATAGAATTAATGACTGGTTGAAGTTCTGCTTTTCCTGATTTTGTAATTATCCTGTATAATTTATAATCCTCTTCACTAAGCCATATTTTTATTTTAGGACCATCCAAATCAACATTCATTTCAGGATGTGAATCACTTTTCTTTGCAATTGTAAAAATAGATGACATCTTTGCTAATTCTTCTGTATCCTTTGTAATGTGAATTCTAGGAACATTATAAAAACCCATTATATTTCCTTTATTTAAATCAAAACCTGCATTATCGTAATCTTCATTAAAATTATCATTTTTATACTGAAATATATCATCTGCTGCAACAATAAATACACATATATCAACAGTTCCATCCAAATCTTTATTATCAATATATATTTCTGTCTGAAGTTTATTAAATTTATAGATATGTCTAAAAAGATTTTTAGCACATTCTACATGATAAACAAGATCCAGCTTATTTTTTATAATCATATCTTCAATCTTTTTATCATTTATTTTTACATCACATTTAAGTAATATCCTATTAATATCTTTTTCTGGCTTTATATCAACATTAAATGTATTATCCCTATAATCATCAGTTTCTTCATTTAAAACAGGATAAGGAAACAGCTTATTATATTTAACTCTCATATAGTTTCACCTCCAATGAATAAATATCTTCATCATCTAGATTAAAAACTATTATATTCTTTTCATTATGCTTTATCTTATAAAGATATATTATATTTCCTCTACATTCTAAATCATGTTTATCATTAAATTTTGCATTTAAAATATTAATATCCTTTATATTACTCTGTTCACCTGCAATCTTAATTTCAATATAACAATTTGCATAATCCTTTTGAGGTTTTAATGTAAGGGTATATTTTCTTTTTTGTCTGTCTGATAAAAATAATCTCATCTTATATTTTTTAGCTTCTTTATATCCTAAAATCTGTACATTTCCATCACCTTGATTAGCCTTGCCTGTATTAACACCACCATTATTGTCATTATTTCTGCCATCACCTAGTTCGTGTACTCCTTCATCTGTTCCATCATCATCAAAATCACCTTTACCCTCAATAACGTTATCTTCTCCCAAATCCTCATCTGTCTCATTCTTCTTTGATGGCTTCTTTTCTGACATTTTGAACTCCCAATCTTTTATCTCATCTGTAATACTCTCTTCTTTTTCTTTACCCTTACTATTAATATTCTCTATGAGATCTGGAATAAGTTCTCCAACCCCTTCTACATCAATTTCTTCCTCATTTCCTCCAACAGCCAATTCCCTTATTTTCTCTTTCATCCATCTGTATAGTTTAGTCGTATTGCTTTTTGCTTCGCCTTTTTTTTCTTCATATCTTTCAGGTTCCCATTTATTATGCTGAGGAGATTCCATTATTCTAAAATATTTATTAAGTTCTTCACCTTCCATAAGGAGAATTGCAGAAAACTGTATACTACCTGATATTCTATCCTTATCAAAAAGCTTCATTCCGTTACTTCTAGAAATTAATACTTTTCTGTTTAAATCATCTTTCAAAAGAACTTTTAATATAAGTTTACCCATACCTTCGAAATCATCAGATACTTCTAAAGTTTCTGAATCAGTTAATACTTTGTAATAGCTTTCTGAATAATCACCTGAGTATTTATTAATTAGAAATTCTAAATTTTCTTTGTTAATAATAGTTTCTCCTACTTTAACTTCCAAGACACCTTTATAAAATGAAAGTAAAAAGCTTTCCAAAAGTTCTGTTATAATATCACTTTGCCAAGTTTCATCTCCATCAAATGCATATATAAAGATATCTGTACCAACTTTATCTCTAACATTCATTTCATCAAGCAATTCTATGCTTTTAACTGCACCATTTCTTTCAACTTGTCCATAATAACCAGTTCCATTAGTCATATCTCCAGTTAAATCTTTTTCTTTTCTAAATGATATAAGCTTTGATATTCCTTGAGCTGCAGTAATTCCATTCTTATCTAAAGTTCTGTAAAATATAGTTCTTATTTTTGAACAGGCAAATGATGCTGATTTCCCAATACCAAAGCTTCCACCACTAGAACCTTCTTTATCTGAAACCCCATTAGATTTTACAAGATTTCTCCACGGACTATTTTCATTCTCTTTGTCTGATCCTAAAAGACCTTTAGTATTATAGTCACTAATTCTCAATATACTGACGTTCTTTTCAACACTATTTATTGCCTTTTTAAAAAACTTAATAGTCTTACTATTATTTTGTTCTACTCCATACTCATAACATTTTTCTATTGCTTCCTTCAATTCTTCAAATCCAGGTATATTTTCATTATTAATTTCTATTTTTTCAAATTCCATATATACTGGATTATCCATATTGTCAACGGCATCTAAAGAATTCTGGCACACTTCCCTTGCAAGTGAAGCAATTGGTAATCCTTTAAATGTTTCAATCCCCGCTTCTGATATACCAGTAATTTGTCCATAATTATTACCTGGAAAGTTCCATCCTATCATTTATATTATTCACTTCCTTGATTATTTCTAAAATTCAATGTTTTCTATTCATCAGATTCATTATCCCAATAATCATTAAATCTCATATATGCTTTCTTCACCCCTAAATTATGTATATTAATCGTATTCCTCTAGTATAATTAATTTATGTAAAATACTACCATTACAAATATATATTGTTTAAAATCCCTACTTCTTAGCATATACCAAAACTTATTTAAGCAATTCAGAAGTATAAACTGCTGTATTAACCTTCTCAGGAGTAACTAATACTGGCCAATAAAATTCAGCACCTCTCCATCCATTCTCCTCATAACCATTCTGTTTCATAAGCATTAATGTAGGTTCATTAACTGCCATTTCCTTAGCTTGTCTCAAATCATTATCTCTGTTATATGGCATATCTGAATAATATCTTGAAGTTTTTCTTAGTCTGCTAATATTTCTATCTGTTCTACAATACACATTCACATTTTCTTTGCTTAAATAATTTATCAATGAAATAAATGCCTTTTCATCAATACAGCTATCACTTTCTATTTCAATTGTTTTATATATTAGCTTAATTACCTCACAAGCTTCTTTCTTAGTAATCTTATATTTTCCTTCAAGATTTCCATTATTATTAACTTCTAATATTTGATCAATCTTCTCTATATCTTTCTTTATATATGTCTTATATCCAGTTTGGAAACCTACTGGTGTTGTAGTTTTGCCTGGCTTTAATACATGTGTATTACTTATCATTATCTTTTGTGGAGAACATGGAATAATCTTACCGTTGATATCTTTACTAATGAAAATAACTCCCTTATCAAAATTACCGTTTTCAAAATCTTCTCTTAATTTTGCATCAAACTCATTAATTTTAGCCATTCTATCGTATAAATCTCTTGTTGTATAAAATCTTGTTACTGCTAAATCTTCTTTTCTTCTATATCCATACATTCTTGAATGTTGTAATACTGTATCTTGCTGCATTTTTTGTGGAGTTCTTCCGTAATAAAATCCTATTAGATTAGATATAGTAATTCCTCTATCTAATATCTGACCACCTATAAATATATTTAGTGGAGTTCTAAGTCTTAGCTGTCCATCATCATCAAGCAATGCATTAATATCATTTTCTGAATTAACTATTACTCTGCTTATCCATTGATCTATAATTGCATTCTTAACACATTCCTTAACCTTATCTAATTCTGGTACCTCAAAACCATATTCTATTATTGATTTACTTAAATCAGCATATCCATCAGTAATAAATTTATCTAATAAATCACTATCATTCTTTGCTTCTTCTTCAAGCTGGCTTATAAGTTCACTTATAATATTCTCCTGTCTTGTATGCGCTGCTTTAGCTATTTGAGTATGTATTATAAAACTAAACTTATTATTTTTCCCTCTTGGTCTTCCCCCATTTTGAAGAATTCTCATACATCCACCAATTATAAAATTAATTACAGCTGTTCTAAGCCCACTAATCTTATCACTGATTAATACATCCTCTTCTTTAAATTTTCTTCTATCACTGCTCTTTATTATTTCAAGTTCACTTTCATTAATTGCATAATGAAGATATTCACCTAACGGATGTTTTTCTCTATCAAAATAATATTCTCCACCAATATAGCCTTCACCGTAAGGAACAAGTACAGTATCTGCAGGTTTAATTGGTCTAATTTCCTTTCCAGCTAAATCTATTGTTTCTGGTTGTAAATATAGTGAATATGGAGTTGCAGTTACCTGTATAAACTTGCATGTTAATTGTAATCTAAGTTCATTTATTTGAGATGCAATTTTTCTTAAGTCAAACTCTTCTGTATCTTTATTTTTATCATATCCTATACTGCAGAAATCTGCTTCATCATCAATAATTAAACACTTCTTTTCTTTATTTAAGGCATACTCTTCAATGAACTTTAGCATTTTAGGTATATTATTCTTTTCCTTCTTAACTACAATAATCATTTTCTTGTCAAGTTCAAACTTTGACATATTTGGAGGCATACACATAATATCAAATATTTCAATTATGTCATCATCTCTAAATATTTTAAATTCCTCTCTCATTCTTGCAGTTGTCTGCATTGCTAATGCATTTGAATTTTTAGTTAATACAATTGCAAGATCATATCCATTATCAAAAGCAAGGGAAATTACTCCAATAAATGATTTTGTCTTACCGCTTTGAATTTTACCAAGCATCATCAAAGGCTTATCTTCAATTTCATCTAATTTCCCCACTGCTTGCCTTATACATGCTAAAGTCTTATCATTATATTCTTTTTTCTTTATGCTAAAAAACTCTCCATCTTCTATAATGCTTGTCATTATATTTCCTCCTGTCTAATATTTTGAAAGATACCATGCTGGCATATTTTTACTTGCTCTTCCGCCTTGCTTTTTAAATATAAATACGAAACCATACTGTCCAAAGTTTTTCATAATATTATTAAGCTCTAAACCACCTAGTACCCAAAAAGCACCTTTCTTTGATCTATTATCAATAAACTTAATTTTATGTTTATTTAATAAAGGTTTTATAAAGGTATCAACTTTATCTGCATTACTATTAGCAATCTCTTTTTTGTTACTTTCATCTTTATGTTGAATTGATGTAGAGTTATTTATTCTTTTATTTTTGCTACTACTTTCAGAATTAACATTACTTAAAATATTACCATCATGATTATTATTAATATTAATAATGTTACTCTTTTTAATATCTGATTTAATAATATTTTTATCATATGTATTTGCCTTATCTTCTACAGTTAGATTCGATGAAGTATCACTTTCTAAGGAAC
>JAQXTC010000061.1 GCA_029219285.1 Clostridiaceae bacterium | reverse complement strand
CATTTGATATGATGGGGGAAACTTTACAGAAGATTGGTAATATGCTTCCACCAAGATGGATATTTATAGCTGTTGAAAATCTTCAAAAAGGTCAAGAGATATCTTCAGTAGCACCAATGATTATAGGTATGGTAGCAATTTCAGTTGTTACATTTTTATTAAGTATATTCTTTACAAGAAATAAAATAGTATTAGTTAAAGAAGATAAGTAAAATAGTGGTATAATTATATTATCATGTAAGGCAAAAGGGATGATAATATGAAAGAGGTTGAAATTGTACCAATTGATGATGCTATTACAGTAGAAAAGGATAATAAAACCAAGGTAAGTTACTTTCTATTTGATGAATTCGAAGTTCATAAAAATACTATTCCTAAAAACACAATTCAGGAGTTTCATAAGCATAGTAAAATAGAAGAAGTAATTTATGTTACTAAAGGGACAATAATAGTGGAATGGATTGAAGATAATAAAATTCAAAGTAAAGAAGCTTCTGAAAATACCTTAGTAAGGGTGAAAAAATCAATTCATACTATTAAAAATACATCATCAGAAGATGCAGAATTCGTAGTTTTTAGAATGGTTCCAGATGGCAAGAATAAAAGAGAAATAATTAAGCATGATAAAAAATTGGTAGATAACTATAATTAATTATAGTTATCTACCATTTTTTAACTCTTAATTCTTAATTATTAATAGTTAATATCGGCAGCCTTTACGTTATTTATATCACCTTGTCCGCAAGGAGTTACGCCATATGTCATATTACAATTTGGACACTTATCTACTAATGTTTTCATTGTGAAAGAGTTTCCACAAGAACACTTTATAGTGTAAGGAGTTTCTAATAAATCCATATCTTTTCCTTTAAATCTAACTCTATCAACAACGGCTTTACCGTCTTTTAATTCTGTATTGCAACCGCAGCTCATAAAAAAACCTCCAATAACTTTTGGTTTTATTATATAATAGAATTAAATCACATGCTGTAACATTCGTTACTGAAAGAGAAAAAGTAAGGAAATTTAAGAACGAGGGAGATAAATGAAGGACAAGATTTTAAAAAGTCTGTTGTTTAAGGGTATTGATAAAGAGGACTTAGATAACATGTTTAGTAAAATAACCATAATCGATAAAACTTTTGATAAAGGAGAGGTTATAGCACACGAGGAGGATAAGTGTTTAACCTTAGGACTTATTCTTGAGGGAAGTATAGAAATCGAACGAATTTATTCAAGTGGTAAGAGCTTAACTGTGCAAAGATTAAATGCAGGCGATGTATTCGGTGAAGCATTAATCTTTTCTTCTTATGGTAATTATCCAGCTACAATAGAAGCTGTTACCAAAACAAATATCATTTTTATAAGAAAAGATGATATACTTAAGTTATGTTTAAATGAATCTAGAATATTAGAAAATTTTATGACTCTTTTAAGTGATAAGGTTTTTATGCTAAACTCTAAAATAAAGAGTATATCATTTAAAAATTTAAACCATAGAGTAGTAAACTACATACTTGAAAACAGTAGAAAACAAAATTCAAATAAAATAGAACTTAAGCTTACTAAAGAGTCTATTGCTGCATATTTAGGAATGCCTAGACCTTCTTTTTCGAGAGAACTTATAAAGCTTAGAGATGAAAAATTTATTTCATTTAATAGAAATGAAATTGAGATTCTAGATTATGAAGGACTAGAAGAAAAACTATTCGAATGATAAATATTAAATAAACTAAATGGAATTATCTTAGGGGGATTATATGAAAAAGATAAGCAAAGTACTTTGGCTATTTATTATAATAATGTTATTTGTATCTTGTGAAGAAAGTGAAACTGTAGAAAAAAGAATTAACAAAGATGAAATTGTTTCACAACAAAGTAAAAATAGCAATAAGCAAGAGGGTGAAAGTAAAGCGGATGAAATGAGTCTTAGAGAGAGATATTTAGATAAACTTAATTCAATACAAGAATATGTAGATAATAATCTAGCAAATTATTATGCTGGAACAAATCAAGAGATGAAAACTGCTGCAGGTATAGAATACGAAAAGTGGGATGCAGCGTTAAATGAAATTTATAATGACTTAAAAACTCAATTAGCCAAAGATGATATGGCAAGGCTTACTGAAGAAGAAAAGGAATGGATTAAGAAAAAAGAAAGTGATGCCAAAAAGGTAGCTATAGAAAAAGAAGGTGGAAGTGTTGAAAGTTTTTCATATATAACTTCAATTATTGATAGTACAAAAGAAAGATGCTATTATCTTGTAAAAAATTATATGAAGTAATTGTAAAAAGTCCAATGATTTTAAGTTATCGGGCTTTTCTTATATGAATTATTATTTAAAAAGGTCTCTTTTTTGCAATTCATTTTTCATGATATTCACAAGTTTATCATCTATTTTAATACTATTAATATAGTTAATAAACCTAGTATTAGCATCATCTAATGATATTTCGAAATTTTCATAGAACTTTGAATGTAAGTTATTTTTATCTAAGGAAGAATAAAAATTTAAATATTTTTCCTTTCCAAAAAGTAAGATGAGAAACTCTGTAAAAGATCCTGCAATAGGATAAGTAATTAAATCACTAAATTTATAAAAGTTATCATTTATAATTAGTTTATTAATATCAATATACATTTTATTATTAATAAAGAGTTTCACCCAAGCATAATTATCAATTTTTAAGGATACCTTATCGAAAAACATAGCAAGACCTTCACGAATAAAGGTTTGAGGGGGTATGGCTAAGTTATATGAAATTAAATGAGCGTCCTCATGAAAGCCTACACATTTTACATTGTCATTATAAACAGCATATACTTTATCAGGCTCACATGCAAAACCGTTACATGGTTCATTATCACCATAAATTTCGCCAACTTCTTCAGGTGTTGTACATAAATAATAGTTGATTTTTCTTTCCATTTTAATGTCTAAAAATCTTATAATAAAATCATAACAATTTTCTTGTAAATTAATTATTTTATTTATATCTTTTTCAGCTAAAGAATTATTCTTAAAATGAAATATATAATTGGTACTTTCTTTTGTAAGCCAGTTCATAAATTAATCATCCCTATCTTAGTTTATATATGCTATTATTATACCCCTTATATTACCAATGTAACAAGTGATTAATCATTAAATACAAATATAGATATTCTTTGCTTTTTTTCTTTATTTCAATTGGTTATAATATTGATAGATATACTAAAAGGAGAAAGAAATGAAGAACAGTTTTAAAAACTATAAATTAGATGAGAAAATATTAAGAGCACTTGATGCATTAGGATATACTGAACCAACAGAGGTTCAAGAAAAGGTTATAAAAGAAGCACTACTTAATAAGGATTTAATAGTAAAATCACAAACAGGTACAGGTAAAACAGCATCTTATGTTATACCACTTTGTGAGAAGGTAAATTGGGAAGAAAACAATCCTGAGGCACTAATTTTAGCTCCAACAAGAGAACTTGCTATACAAATTGGTGAGGATATAAAAAATATTGGAAGGTTTAAAAGAATAAAACCAGTATGTCTTTATGGGAAATCCCCTTTTAAGGAACAAGAAAGAGAACTAAAAGGTAAAACTCATATGGTTGCAGGAACACCAGGAAGAGTACTAGATCATATAGATAGAGGTACATTTGATACTAGTAAAATTAAATATCTTGTTATAGATGAAGCAGATGAAATGCTTAATATGGGTTTTATAAGACAAGTAGAAGCTGTAATGAGAAGACTACCCAAAAATAAGGTAACAATGCTATTTTCAGCAACTCTTCCAGAGGAAATAATTTCTCTTTGTAAGTCAAGTTTAAATAAACCTGTTAATATTGAAATACAAAGTGAAAATCTTGTTACTAAAAATATTGAGCATTATGTTTATAAAGTAGAGGGAAGAGAAAAACTAGAAACACTTCAAAAGCTACTTTTAAAGGAAGTTCCTGATACAGCTGTCATTTTTTGCAGAACAAAAGATAATGTGGATATGGTTTATGACTTTATTAAAAAACTTCAGTTCTCAGTTGATAAAATTCATGGTGGTATGCTTCAAAAAGAGAGAACAGAAACAATGGATAGGTTCAAAAAAGGAGATTTTAGAATCTTAGTTGCAACAGATGTAGCATCTAGAGGAATAGACGTAGAAAAAATTACTCACGTTATTAATATAGATATACCAGTAGAAAAAGAGGCCTATGTACATAGAATTGGTAGAACAGGTAGAGCTGGCAAAAAGGGTAGAGCAATTACCTTTGTTACTAAGTATGAAGAGGAAATGTTAAAAGATATTTGTGAATATATTAATTATACTATTGCTGTACATGATGTGAATGAATTAAATATATCTAAAGCAGAAAGAAATAAGAATAAAGAAGCTTTAAAAAGAAGAGGTAAAGTAAAAGCTTTAAAAGAGAGAAATGTCAATAAGGGAATAACTAAGCTTTATTTTAATGGTGGCAAAAAGAAAAAAATAAGAGCTGTAGATTTTGTGGGCACAATTTCTAATTTAGAAGGACTTTCATCGGATGATATTGGTATAATAGATATACAAGACCAAGGTTCATATGTAGAAATACTTAATGGAAAAGGCAAAAGAGTATTGGATGCACTTAAGAATAAAACAATAAAGGGGAAAAAATTAAGGGTAGAAATTGCTAGAAAATAATTAGAAATAGGAGAAGAGGTATGAAAAAAAAGATTATTATTGCTATGGTTATGGGAGCTATATTAGTGGGTTCAATGGTTGCTTGTGGAAGAGTTCATCATATTGGTGATGAAACATCAGCAGGAGAGCGTACACATTTTGCAAAGGACATTGCAATTGAAGGAATAGATAAAATTAAAATAGATATAGAAGCAGCTAATGTTAAGATTAACAAATCAACTGGTGATAAAGTTGAAGTTGTAGCTGATGTTAGTAAATATAGTAAAGGAATTGAAGTTGATAGTAAAGGTAGCACTTTGTTAATCTCAGAAGAGTTTAATGATATTGAATTATTTGATAATGATCATAGTGATATAACAATAACAATTCCAGAAAAATATGATAAAGATTTCAAATATACTTATGGTGCCAGTGAAAGTTATATTGAAGACATTAAAGTAAACAATATGGAAATAAACGGAGGCGCAGGTATGTGCTCCATTAGTGATGTCGTTTTTAAAGACTTAGATATGAAAATGGGTGCTGGCGCAACTAAAATTAAACTTAGTGAAGAATGTGGGAAAATTAACATCGATGGTGGAGTTGGTAAATTTGAAATAAGCTTTGCTAAAGTAGGTGGCGACTTCTCATATAAAGGTGGCGTTGGTGAAGCTAATATTAAAGTGCCAGAAAATGCACCAATAAATATAGAAGGAAAATCAGGTCTAGGAGAGTTTAATCAAAAGGCCAAAGTCTCTAGTGAAGGAAAATACGATTTTGATATAAAAACTGGAGTTGGCAAAGTAACAATAGAGAATTAAGAATTAAGAAGTAAGAAGTAAGAATTAAGAATGAAGGATGAAATTCCTGCGGAATTTCTGAAAAATTATTTAAAAAATCCTGCGGGGATTTTTTCTTGGCGGCAGTGCTGAAAGCACTTCTTTATTAATTTTTCTGAGCGCAGTCGAAGAAAAGTTTCCACAACTCTTAATTCTTCATTCTTCATTACTAAAAGGAAGGAAAAATAATGGAGAGTAACAAAAACTATCTTTTTAACAATTACCTATCTATAGCTAGGGATGCTAAGGAGTCTGGGAATAGTTTAAAGGCTTTAAAGTTTTTTAATAAAGCTTATAATTTACCAATAGGACGTAAGGATTCGGAATTGCTTCTTGATATTGCTCTTTTGTATGATGAGTTGGGTTTTAGGGATAAGGCTTATGATAAGTATAATGAAGTAATAGCTATAGATGATAATGATGCTAGGGCTTATTATGGCATTGCTGTGCTTTTTGATGAGGAAGAGCAGGATGATAAAGCTTTAGAGTATTATGATAAGACAATAGAAATTGATTCTAATTATGATAAGGCATATTTTTTTAAAGCTAATATATTAGAAAAGTTAGAGAGATATGATGAAGCTATAGCTAATTATAAAATAGCGTTAGAGATTAATCCTGAGGATTTTTGGACCCTTGGTAATTTAGGTTGCCTTTATGAAAGTAGAAATGAAGATGAGATAGCTTATGAATATTTTCGAAAGGCACTAAAAGTTAATTATAAGGAATTTCGCATGCTTTATAATATGGGGGTAGTATCTAAAAAGTTAGGTAAAATTGCAGATGCCAAAAAGTATTATATGGATTCTATAAGGAACAATCCCTTTTTTCCATCACCTTATTTGAACTTAGCTGTAATGTATAAAGAAGATAAAAATTTTGAAAAAGCTATTAAAGTTCTAACAAAGGCTATTGAGCTAAATCCTGAAGTGGATTTTCTATATTATAATAGAGCGTGTATGTATATAAATTTAAGGGAAGAAGATAAGGCATTAGAGGATGTTAAAAAGAGTATTGAATTAAATGATTTCTTTATTGATTATTCTAAGAAGGATGAAGAATTAAAGCCCCTCTGGGATAGAATATAAAAAGAGCCTAATGATTTTTATAGTCATTAGGCTCTAAATATTATAGTGGTGAATTATTGATAATAAAGAATAAAGTTTTAAAGGCAATTTTTTTTGAGTCTTCCTCAGATAAATTAGAAAGATCATGATTCATATCTTCTAATGATAAAAGATGAACATCATTACCTTCAGCTTTACTTTTGTTATATAAATTTAAGGAATTTTCATAGGGAACTAAAGTATCACTTTTACTATGAATAATAAGTGTCTTTGGTAAATCTTTTTTTATATAATTAATAGGACTATATTTTGTATATATCTCATCTTTGTTTTTAATAGAATTAATTGAGATATTCATTTCCTTAGAAGCTAAACTAGCATCAAGGGTATTTAAATCTGTAGGTCCAAAGAAATCAACAAGAAAATTTACATTACATGGATAGCTTTTAAGCTCTAAATCATCAGTAAAATTATCATCAGCAGAATAGGCTGCAAGTAATGATAAATGTGCACCAGCAGAGATGCCAATTAAACCAATTTCATCAGTATCAAAGTTATATTTGTCTTTATTTTTGTTAATCCATCTTATTGAATCTTTAACATCAGCAACTTGCTTATAAAAATTTATATTATAATTTAAAAGTTCATAGGAAATACTTATAATGCTATATCCTTGATCTCTAAAGGAATCTAAAAGTGGTGATAACATAGAGGGTATTCCTTTGTCACCATAGGTCCAACTACCACCATGTACATATAGTAAAACAGGAGAACCGTTTTTTAATTGCTTTTTAGGCTTGTATAAGTCTAAAGTTAATGGCTTGCTATTGGTGTTTTTATAAGTAATATCCATTTCAGCATCAGCATCTTCGGTAATCATATCTAAATCAGAATCTGGAGAAATATTATCTAAACTAACAGTACTACTATTAGTATAATTTTTGTAAATGTTATATAACAATAAAATCCTATTTCTATATAAAACACATAAAATTAGAATAGTAGCTAATAAAATAGCTAAAAACCTCTTTATAAATTTCTTCAATTGTTTTACCTCCTAAAAATGGACATTCATATTAATTATTGACCTTAATTAATAATTTATATCCAAATTATAATATATTTATGGTATTATATTATTAAGTTATTATTAAAAAGGATGATGATATGGATATTGAGCTGAGAAATAAAGTTAATTTATTTTATGAAAGTTATGATGAAATGAAAAAGATTTTTAAGAAAGATAATAAATTTTTGAGGATTGCTGAAGCCTTGGTTTATGGAAGAACCTATTCAGAATTCGATACGGATAAATTCCTGGAAATTAGAAATTATTTAAGTGAAAAAGCTTTTTATATTTCAGAAGAATTATTAGCAGTAATGTCATTAATGATTCAGCATAGAGATAATGGTATTAAAATAATTGATAATACAATTAGAGTTTATAAATATCTTTTGTCTAAGGGATTAGATGAAGTAGAAAAGTGTTTCTTTGCTTCATTTATTTTAGCTAAAAGTCATAATGGTGAAGATTTAACTGAGAAAATAAAAAAACTTGTTTCTATAAAAGAGAAGTTTAATGGTCAACATTATATTGAGTATGCCAATCTTGCCTTGACACATAAGTCAATGGATGAAATTTATGAAGAATATAAAGAAATTATTGAGTATATAGATAAAGCATCATTAAAAGATCCTATGGATAAAGATGGACTAGCTTTATCATTAATTTTGCAGTCAGAACCTGTAGAGACAAAAGTAGAAAAACTGTTATCATTACTTTGTAATTATAAAAGTGAGTTTTCAAAAATTTCACCTTCTGGCTATAAAGCATTAGGAGTTTCTACTTGTCTTATAGAAGACAGTGAAAGTTTTTGCAAAGAGCTAAGTTCTATATATAAAATATTAAATGAAAGATTTGCTTTTAAGTATTTCATGTCTAAAGAAACTAAAGTAAATATTTCACTAGGGATAATATTAGAAAAGTACATAGAAGAAGTTAATAGTGATTTAATAGAAATTAAGTTTAAAGATGAATTCAAAGCAATAGGAGCTATAGAAGAACTAATTTTATATTCATTTGTATAACATGAAACATACAAAGCTAATGGGAATTTTTCCATTAGCTTTTTTAAAATGAAAACTGTAATTTATGCTATAATAAATGACATGACTATTGGATTTTTAGGAGCGAAGATTTATGGATATTATTGCAAATGAATGTGTTGTAGATAATATTGTTTTTTTTAATATAAAAACAACAGGAGCTGATCAATATAGAAATGAGATTATAGAAATCTCAGCAATTAAAATTAAAGATAATAAAATTACAAAATATAATACATTAGTTAAACCCATGAATAGAGTGCCTGGATATATTTATGAATCTTATCCTTACATAACAGAAGAAAATCTAAATAAAGCTCCTTATATAAATGAAGTTGAAGAGGAATTGTTGAATTTTCTAGAAAATTTTCCTGTAATCTGTCATAATGGTGGTTTAGAATCAGGCTTTATCTTCGAATATATAAAAGGGTTTAGAAATGATATATTAGATTTGATGGAATTCTCTGCTATTTTAGAACCATGGCAAAAGGAATTTAGATTGGAATCACTAATAAATCAGGTTACTATAAATAATATTGATTTTATAGCATCCGGTATGGATTATTGTAACTATATGATGATGTTATTTAATTCACTTTTGTGTAGACAGTGGGACAGAGAAGAGAGAAGTACCAAAAGAAGAAAAACAACGCTATATCAAATATTAACTACACAATATAATTTAAGCAGAAGATGGCCTTTTACAAAATATTTAGAAAGACCGTTAATGTTTAGTGCTGCAAAATTTCCTTATGTAAACTTTGATGAAACCAAGAAAAGTACTTTAAAGCTTAAGAAAATAAGTGTAGATTATACTAAGTATGAAGATCTTTTAAAGGATAAAGCTATATGGAATAATGGTGGTGACTTTAACTATGAATTTAGAAAAGATCAATGGTTGTTCACTAAAAAGATAAGAGAAAACGTGGAAAGAGATGAAAAGATATTTATTGAAGCACCAACAGGTAGTGGAAAAACTTTTGCTTATGTTTTAACAGCAGCTTTAAAGGCTTATGTTAATAAACAGAAAAATAAGGTGGCTGATGCTTCATTTATAATTTCTACGGATACCAAGGAGCTACAAAATCAGCTTATATATAAAGATATACCTTCCATATTAAAAAAACTTGGATTAGAAGAGAAGATAAAGTATGGATCAATAAAAGGAAAAAGCAATTATTTATGTGTAGATAGACTAATAAAAGCTCAGACTTTTAGTGGTGATTTGAGTAGTATCTTAGCTGAAATATTCTTAAAGAGATTATGTGCTACAGGGGAACATGGAGACGTTGAAAACATTAATTTCTGGGCATATAAACATTTTTCGCTTGAAAAATATTTGCCAGATATTTTATGTGATAATGATGAATGTAATATTGAAAAGTGTAATAGAACATGTTATTTGAAAAAAAGATATAATGATTTGCCACTAGAAAATATTACTGTTGTTAATCACTCACTTTTAGCAAATTGGCCATATACAGAAAAAAAGAAAATTACCCATTTAATAATAGATGAGGCTCATAATTTAATGGATAAGTGCTATGATTTTTTTGCAGAAGAATTTTATTCAGAAGAGTTTCAAGAATTATTATTAAATATTACGGATAAAGAACCAACAATTTTTAGACAACTTGCTAGTTTAAATGCTAGTTATGGTTATAAGGAAAATATAGATTTAGATAAGATGAAATACTGGATTAAAGAAATACAAACTTCCGTA
>JAQXTC010000060.1 GCA_029219285.1 Clostridiaceae bacterium | reverse complement strand
ATTAAGCTGCTTTTCTCTTGATTGGGCTAAGCCAGTTGTTGATGCTCTAGCTTTGTTTTTTCTAATAAAGGTTTCTAATCTTTGAATTTCCTTTTGCTGTCTTTCATAGGCTATTTGATTTTGAATTTTTCTTTCTTCATATAGTTTTCTAAATTTATCATAATTACCAGGATATCTGGTTAAAACCTTATTCTCTAAGTGATAAATAACATTAACTACTGAATTGATAAAAGAATTATCATGACATATTAAAATAAAAGCTTTCTCATAATTATTAAGATAATTTCTAAGCCAATGGATATTTTCTTCATCCAAATGGTTAGTAGGCTCATCAAGCAAAAGAACATCAGGCTTTTCTAGTAAAAGTTTGCCAAGCAAAACCTTAATTCTTTGACCACCACTTAGTGAAGTTGTTTCTCTATCTAAAAGCTCTCTAAAACCTAAACCATCGGAAATGGCTTCAATGTTAGATTCAATGCCATAGAAATTATTTTTATCTAAAAATTCTTGAATGGTTCCTATCTTCTTTAAAGCCTTTTCAAGCTCCTTGTCCTGCAATTCTCCTACCTTTATGTATAAATCATTTAATTGATTTTCCTTATTATATAAATAGTCATAAGCAGTTCTTAAAACCTGTCTTACTGTTTTATCCTTAGTTAATTCTACATTTTGATCAAGATAACCATAGCTTACATTACCGCTCCACTTAATAGTTCCTTCATCGGGAAGTATGTTGCCAGTTATAAGCTTTAAAAATGTAGATTTACCTTCACCATTATTCCCAACAAGGCCCATATGTTCTCCCCTTAATAACTTTAAATCCGTACTTTGGAAAATAGTTCTCTCGCCAAAACCTTGTGTTAAATTACTTACATCTAAAATACTCATTGTCTTTCTCCCCTGTTAACTTATCTTCTATACCACAACTTTATGCCTATTAAGTCAAAGCTTCAAGTTAAAAGATAATGCAGAAATAATTATGATTATCTATATCCCCTCTCATTATTTTAAAACAAAAAGACTGTGCCAAATGGCACAGTCTTTACAGAATTATTTTTAATATGTATATAAATGTTCAACGCCTGTATTTAGCTCAAAGGATAAAATTTTAGTGCTTCTTAGTTTTTAAACTAGCTACAGCACTACCTAACATAGCAACTACTAATGTACCAACAGAAGCTACATCTCCTGTTTTTACAGTATTTTTAACTGCATCTTTTTTAGTTTCAGTAACTTTCTTATCAGCTGATTTATTATTGTTATCTGTTGATTGAGCTGTTTTTGAAGGAGTACTTTCACTGCTTTTATTATCTATTGAATCATCCTTCTTGCCTTTATCTTTATTATCTGATGGTACATCTTTATCTTTATTATCTACTGGTTCATCCTTGTCGTTTTTATCAGTAGGTGGGGTAACTATCCCTTTGAAATAATTGTTTAGTATCTTTGCTTGTTCTTCTGATGAAGTTATTCCTTCTTCTTCAAAAAGCTTATTAGTTCTAGGATCTAATTTATATTTGGTACAAAATTCTCCCCAATCACCATCATATGTAAATGAAAGTTCACCATTTTTAATATCAGTATGAATAAGTGAAAATGGAACTCTTTCTCTTATTCCGATACCAACTTTATAATTATAACCTTTACCCTCTTCAACAGTAACGCTAAATGGAATTTCATAAAATAACAAACTGTGATCTACTGATGGTTTTCTGACAGATAAAACTGTATTATTAGTACTAATTGGTGTTCCATTTTTATCCTGAAACTTAATACCAGTGATAGTATACGTTACCTCCTTGGAATCAACATCTTTATTATCTTCAGTTTTTACTTGTGCATTTGTAATTTCAGTAGCTGCTTTTACTGTAACAGTACCAGATACTAACATAACCCCCATTAACATTGCACAAATAAATTTCTTTTTCATTAACATACATCCCCTTAATTATATTCTAAAAACCATAAGTATCTTAAAATAGATAAAATAATTATGGTATAACCTGATTACTTTTATATTGTATCATACTTCTATTTTTGACACAATTATACATAATAGGTATAACTAGTCAACTTACCGCCTATAGCTTTAAATAAATTGCTCTTTCCTACGGTTAACTTTTTCTTAATAAAATATTCTGCTAAAGTATTATCAAAGGTTGTCCTAGCAATGAAGATTTTATTACCTCTTGTAGAGCAACCATTTTGTAAATTAGGTACAATATTTTTGTTTTGCGATGAATGTAGTTTATGCAAAAAAATAGGA
>JAQXTC010000059.1 GCA_029219285.1 Clostridiaceae bacterium | reverse complement strand
GACATGATGAAATTGAATGCTCAAGGGGTAGATGGAATAATTGTTATGGCTTTTGATATTAACAAAGAAAATATAGCTTTAGCAAATAAATTTACAATTCCAGTTTTATTTACAGGGCAACAAAATAGTCTTGTAAAATGTATTACCATAGATGACAGACGTGCAGGATTTTTATTAGGGGAATATATAAAATCAAAGGGTCACAAAAATATTGTGTTCTTAGGAGTTAATGAAAAGGATAAGGCAGTTGGTATTGAGAGAAAGCAGGGGTTTTATGATGCTTTTAAAGATACTGATTGTAAAATAACATTTATTGAAACAAATTTTACTTTTAATGGAGCATATGAATCAGCCGAAAAAGTTATCAAGTGCAAACCTACTGCTGTTATAGGAGCTACTGATAACATAGTTTTAGGATTTATTAGGTATGCATTTGAGAAAGGATATAGCATTCCTAACGATATTTCCGTAGCTGGATTTGGAGGCTATGACGTTGGTCTTGCAGTTCATCCTACCATTACAACTATAGATATAGACTATAGTGCTCTTGGAAGAAAAGCTGCAGACTCTATAATTGCTTCTGTTGAATTAGAAGAAATAGTGGATGAAGAAGAGATTTCTTTAAAGCTAATAGAAAGAGAAAGTGTAAAAAGTTTAGCCTAATATTTTAATATTAATAAATGAAATGTTTAAGTTTTAAGCAAATGATAGTGAGGTTTTATGATGCAAGAGATTAAGTCTTTAGATGAAGTAAATTTACAAGTTGAAAATTGTTATAATAGTAATAACTTTGATAATTGGAGATTAAATTATCATTTTGAAGCTCCTTTTGGACTTATTAATGATCCAAATGGATTAAGTTACTACAATGGTGAATATCATTTATTTTTCCAATGGAATCCTTATACTTGTGAACACAAATATAAGCATTGGGGATTAGTTAAAACTAAAGATTTTATTAAATATACTATGCCAAAGCTTGTGCTTGCACCAAATGATATTTTTGATAAGAATGGATGCTATTCAGGAAGTGCATTAGTTGTAGATGATAAATTAGAAATTCTTTATACAGGTAATGTTAAAGATGAAGAAGGAAATAGGGAATCATATCAAGTAAGAGCTATATGTGATAAAGAGGGAAATGTAACTAAGCTTGGACCAGTGGTATCTGAATTACCAAAAGGATATACAGCACATTTCAGAGATCCTAAAGTATACAAGAAGGGTGATAAGTATTATTTTGTTATTGGAGCACAAACAGAAGATTTAAAAGGAAGAGCACTTCTATATGTTTCAGAAGATTTTGCTTCATGGAATTATATTGGAGAAATAGATACTGAATATAAAGACTTCGGATTTATGTGGGAATGTCCAAGTGTTTTAAACATAGAAGGTAAGGATGTATTAATATTTTCACCACAAGGACTAGAAAAGGAAGAATTTAAGAATCAAAATATATATCAATCAGGATATTTAGTTGGTAATCTTGACTATGATAAATTGAAATATTCTCATAATGAATTTAAAGAACTTGATATGGGATTTGATTTTTATGCCCCACAAGCCTTTGTAGATGATAAAGGTAGAAATATAATGATTGGGTGGATGGGACTTCCAGAAGAAGAACAAGGACATCCAACGTCAAAATATAATAGAAGTCAATGTTGGACAATGGCGAGAGAGCTAATATTAAAAAATAACATAATATATCAAACACCTATTGAAGAATATAAAAATTTAAGAGGTGAATTGTTAGTAGATATTGAAGATGCTAATGGAAGCCAATGGGCTAGTCATAACATCACTGATAACAGTTATGAATTAGTACTAGATTTAGAAAGAAATGAATCAAATGAAGTTGAATTAAGATTTGCTTTAGGTGATGAAGAATATATGTCATTTAAATATGAATTTGAATCTGGAATTGTTGTTCTAGATAGAAGTAACATGAAGGAAGGGTTAAAAGGAATAAGAAAACTTAAGATGAATCCAAGTAATAAACTTAAAATTAATATGTTTATGGATAAATCAGCAGTTGAAATATATTTAAATGACGGTGAAGAAGTAATGTCAGCTAGAATTTATCCTGAAGATAATAGCACAGCATTACAATTGTTATCTAAGAATGGAAATATAAAAATAAATGATATGAAAATTTGGAATATGATGGGAGTTAAGTATAATGGATAAGGTTTTTTGTATTGGTGAGTTATTAATAGATTTTATAGGAAAAGATATTAATAAAGGAATAAAGGATGGAGCTAACTTTGAAAAGAAGGCAGGAGGAGCACCAGCTAATGTTGCTGCATCAGTTTGTAAATTAGGTGGAGAAGCAGCTTTCTTAGGTCAGGTAGGAAATGATTCATTTGGTAGATTTTTAGTAGATACATTAAAAAAAGTAGATATAGATACTAGTATGACTAAAATGGAAGGATGCACAACACTTGCTTTTGTTGCTATTGATGAAAACGGAGAAAGAGATTTCGAATTTAACAGAGGTAGTGATGGAGAATATTCATTCGATAGTATTGATTTAAGCAGAATTACTAATAATGATGTAATTCACTTTGGTTCTGCTACAGGATTTTTAGAAGGTGAATTGAAGAATACTTATTTCAAATTATTAGATTATGCTAAAAAGAATGATATGTTTGTATCTTTTGATCCAAATTATAGAGATGCATTAATAACAGCT
>JAQXTC010000058.1 GCA_029219285.1 Clostridiaceae bacterium | reverse complement strand
CCGCTTCTCTAAGTTCTGCACCAAAACCTTGTCCTGCTATGGCAGCATACTTAGAAAGAGCCAGTCCAAAAGATAGAGATATTAATGACATTACAATCATTAATACTCCAAGTTTAATAGTATAAGCTGTATTAGAACTTCCTATTCCAACATCAACTATTTCTGCCATAACCAAAGGTATTAATAATTCAAATACTGCTTCTAATGCTGCACACATAATACCAATAATTAAGGCTTTCTTGTATTTCCTCATATAAGGAAACAACTTTTTTATCATTTTTTTGTTCACCTCTCAAATTTTATCTTTAGTAAATTCTTTTTTTAGCAGTTACAGTTTATTATATCTGTATGACGCAATTTTTCAATATCTTTTTTAAATAAAAGAAAAGCCATCTAAAATCTAGATGGCCTAAATAAAATCTTATTTAATTTTAAAAGTCTTAGGAGCATATTTATATATGCAATATAATGATATAGGAGTAAATAATAAAGTTACAATTATTACTCCTAAAGTGAAGTATGTTGGTGCTGCCTTAATTTTCAAACATACAAAACATAATAAATACATTAATGTATTAGCTCCACTAAAAACAGGACTTTTTACTTTCAAATCCTTTGTATATGGCTGGATAATGTAATACATAAATAAACTATACATTGAAAAGAAAATACCTAAAACCATTATCAAAACTAGTAATGGTACAATTTTTATAAATTCATTCTGTTTACCTATTATAAATACATAAGCACTTATGCTAGCTACTAATAAAACTACTGGAAGATTAATTATAACTAACACTCTCTTAAGTCTACAAGTAAAGTTATTTAATATAGCCTTGGGAGTTTTATAAAAATTATAATTTAACAATGATAAATCACAATTATAAAACATAGCCTTGCATAATCTCTCGGCTGAACATAATGTATACATTATAAAAACAAATAATGGTCCTGAATTTATAAGTGCCTCAAAATTTTCAACATTTTTACCTTTTAACACTGTAAAAGTTGCAATGACAATTCCAATAAAAGTTACCACTATTATGCAACTTTTGGTTAACATCGATCTTTGAACTATTTTATTATTTCTATAAAAAAATATGGAATTCAAATAATCATAACCTGATTTATTTTCAAACTTTCTCGTATCTAACAGCTTACTATTCAGCTTTTTCTCATTTATTTTTACATCAGCAAAATTTAAATCTTCCTGTACTTCACCATCAACTAAAGAAGACATTTTAGCCATTCTCCTTGATATAGCTGTGTATCCATTATAGCTAAATATAAATTTAGTACAAATAGCTCCTACTGTAAATACTATCACCATGAATATAGGATTATACACTATCTTTGCAAAACCAAAAGTTATATTAAAACAAGCTGGTAAATATGCTATTAAGAATGGGATAAGCATACAAAACAGACTAAATCCAGTGTGTTCATTTAAAACATAGTCATATTTTTTAAACATAGCTATAACAAAAACTTCAAAAATCATTCTAAAAGCACTTAATTCTACAAGTAACATTAATGTAGCTTTTATATCGAAGCCAATTATTAAAAAGCCAGGTATAAAATAAATAAATTGCGATAATACTTTAAACACCAATTGACCTAAATAATATTTTTTAGGATTTACTCTTAAAAACTTTATCATTACGCATAAGTTTTTATCACTTTCTAGTATCTTACTATTAATAATAGAGCCTAAAATCATATTTAAAAGCACAAAACCTTGTAGCATCAATTCTTCTTTGTTAACAGAAGGGAATTTACCTACCATTAATTCAGCCGGAAGCCAAATAAACAGACCTAGATATATGCCCTTTCTAACAAATTGTCCAAAAAAAGCAAGGATTAATTTTATTATACCGTATATAATCTTGCCATCTGTCTCTGCATAAATTCTTTCCGGTATTTTTTTGCCTATAATTGGTATCTTTCTCAAATAATAAATACTTGTATTGGCACCTTCAACAAAACTTACATTAAAAGAATTAATAAATGTTTTAAACATTCTTCTCATCCTCTCTTAATGCATTTATTACTTTCTCTTCAAAATCACTACTATGCATTATATCCTCATCCATTTCCTCTAATTCACCCTTACTTAAAAGGACAATTTCATCACAAAGATCTGTAGCTAATTGCAAAATATGAGTTGAAAATATAATTATATGATCCTTTTTTAAACTCTTTAATAAATTCTTCATTTCTAAGGCCACAACTACATCTAAAGATGTTAATGGTTCATCAAGAAGAATTATATCTGGTTTTGATATAATAAAACAAAGCATTTGAAGTTTATTTTTCATACCTTGAGAATAACCTTTTATAAGCTTATATCTGTCTTCTTTTTCTATTTGCATTAATTCAAAGTATTCATCAATAGTTAATGGATTTTTAATTACTTCTTTGTTAATATCTATATAAAACTTTATAAATTCATAGCCAGTTAAAAAATCAGGTAACTTAGGCTCTGAAAAGCAAAACCCTATTCTATCATAATCTATTGCCTTCTTTTGCCCATCCTCTAATATATATATTTCTCCTGAATCTTTTTTAATTTCCTCGCTGATACAATTGAATAATGTAGTTTTACCTGCGCCATTCCTTCCAAGAAGACCATATATTTTCCCTTTTTCAAAAGTAAAACTTGCTTCTTTCAATACTTCTTTATCATCAAATTTCTTATTGACATTCTCTAATACTAACTGCATGTCCTCATCTCCTCTATCTTGAATTTAACATAAAAATAAAATATCTCAATATTTTACAATTCATTTTTATTTTAATGTAAGGTTAGAACTTTTTTCTTAAGTTTACATTAAGAAACATTTGCCGCAAACAAAAAAGCCATAACATAATAAAGAGTTATGACTTTTAAAAATACTATATTAAAAATTTAATGTTGCAAAATAATCTTCTGGTGTTTCAGCTCTTCTTATAAGCTTAACTGATCCATCTTCCTTTAGAAGTAATTCTGCTGATCTTAATTTACCATTATAATTATATCCCATTGAGAATCCATGAGCTCCTGTATCATGAATTACAAGAATATCTCCAATGTCTATCTTAGGAAGTTTTCTATCTATAGCAAACTTATCATTGTTTTCACATAGTGAACCAGTAACATCATAAACATGATCACAAGGTTCATTTTCTTTTCCCATTACTGTAATATGGTGATATGCTCCATACATTGCAGGTCTCATTAGATTACATGCACTAGCATCTACCCCTATATATTCTTTGTGAATATGTTTCTCATGTAATACTGTTGTTACAAGATGTCCGTATGGTCCAAGCATAAATCTACCTAGTTCAGTGAAAATTGATATATCACCCATGCCTTCTGGAATTAATATTTCTTCATATACTTTTTTAACACTTTCACCAATTTTGAATATATCATTTGGTTCTTTATCAGGTTCATATGGTATACCTATACCACCTGATAAATTAATGAATTTTATATGTACTCCTGTTTTCTTCTTAAGATTTACTGCTAATTCAAAAAGAATTCTTGCAAGTTTTGGATAATATTCATTAGTTACTGTATTACTTGCTAAAAATGAATGGATTCCAAAATTCTTAACACCTAATTCTTTTAATCTTTTAAATGCTTCTTCCATTTGGTCAGCTGGCATACCGTACTTAGCATCCCCAGGATTATCCATTATACCATTACCAAGTTCAAAGATACCACCCGGATTAAATCTACAACATATTGTTTCCGGAATTCCTCCATTTTTCTTTAAAAAATCAATGTGCGTTATATCATCAAGGTTAATAATAGCATTAATTTTTCTTGCATATTGAAATTCTTCTTCGGGAGTATCGTTGGATGAAAACATAATTTCATCATCTTTAAATCCACATCTATCTGACAGCATAAGTTCAGTCAATGATGAACAATCTACTCCGCAGCCCTCTTCTTTTAATACCTTTAGAATTTCAGGATTTGGAGTTGCTTTAACTGCAAAATATTCCTTAAATCCTTTATTCCATGAAAATGCTTTATATAAGTTTCTGGCATTTTCTCTAATTCCCTTTTCATCATAAATATGAAAAGGTGTAGGATACTTTTTTATTATTTCTTCTAATTTTTCTTTTGTTACAAATGGCACTTTTGTCATTCTTACCATCCCTTCTTTATTACTTGCCCCATAAGTAAATAGGAACTACTTTTAGTATAAATATACACTCTATCCATTTATTAGTCAATATCTTGCTTAATAAAAAAGAATAGACTAATAAAAATTATTAATCTATTCTTTATACCTTAAAAATCTTATTTTAATTTAGTACCTTCAGAATCTTGCTCAATTTTACCTTCCTTCATAAGTCCTCCAAGAGTCATTTTAAAATAATTCTTTGAAGTATGGAACGTTTCTTTAATAATCTCTGGAGCTGTCTTATCATTAAAAGGCATCTTGCCTCCATGAGTATTTAAATACTCTAAGATTACTTGTTTTAAGTCATCTCTAGCTTCTAATCTTTTCTTTCTTGTAGTAATACCAATTACTCCATCATCATATATTCTCTTTATTCTACCTTTAACTTCATCACCAGGATAGATATCTTTATAGTGTTCATTACCTAAGATAATAGCTTGATACTTTCCGTCAATTGCCATTCTTATTGTTTTCTCTCCACCTTTTCCGTAAGCAATAGCTTCAACTTCTTGCCCAACTTCATATCCTTCTCCAATATCTAAATAATTATCCACATATGTAGTTGCTGCAAGTCTTCCTGTCTTATCTAAATAAGCATATAATAAATATTTCTTGCCTACAAGCATTCTAAACTTTTGTTCTTTTAAAGGAATGAAGATATCTCTTTCTAATCCCATATCAGCAAATGCTCCAAAAGAACTTTGACCAACAACTTCTAAATAGGCTACATCTCCAACCTTTATTAAAGGTTTCTTTAAAGTAGCAATTGGTCTATCTTTTGAATCTCTATATACAAAAACACTAATCTCTTCATTTTCTTTAAGTTCTTTACCTTCACAAGATCCCTTTGGTAACAAAATATCATTACCTTTATCATCAACTAGATAATAGCCAAATTCCACTTCTCTATCTACTTTTAAATCATTATATTCTCCAATGAAAATCATCTTTTATCTCCTGCCTTTTGTTAAATAAACATTTCTATATCCTATTTATTTTATCATTACATTTTATTATTGTCATTATTTTATAATCTTAAGCACTATATTAATAGTAAGTAATTTTTTAAGGAGTTTGTTTTGGGCAAAAAAAAAGAAAACTCAATTAAATATTATTATGGAATACCTCATGCTCACACTGGCTTTTCAACTGGACGTGGTACTCCCTTTGATGCCTTTGAATATGGCAAAAGAAAAGGATTAGACTTTATGGTCATTACAGATCATAACTCATATTTAAGTAAAGATTTAGTTCTCCAAAATAGTCACACTTCAAAGTGGATGGCCACCTTATTTATGAAAGATAAATTCAGAAAGAAAAATGATAACTTTTTACCTCTAGTAGGCTTTGAAACTAAAACTTACTCCTATGGTGATTTTAATATTATAAATTCTGAAAATTATTTTACTGGAACTGTCAAAGATATGCGTCTAATAGTTCTCTGGATGCTAAATAATGAAGATTCCTTTGTAACAATAAATCATCCTCACAAAAATATCCTTTTATTAGATTATAATGAAGTATTAAATAAATTAATAACATCTGTAGAAGTAGGAAATGGTTCTTTTCCTCATAAATATGTACGTCATGACAATTACTACTACATGTTACTTGATAAAGGATGGAAGTTAGGTGCTATTAATGGACAAGATAACCACAGAATGAATTTTGGTGATACAGAAAATTTAACTGTACTTATATCAAATGAACTTACTTCCAAAAGCTTAGTTGAAGCTTTTAGAAATAGAAAAACTTATTCTACTGAATCACGTACACTAAAAATGAATTTTTATATTAATAATACCTTTATGGGGGATGAAATTACAGATTCGCCAACAACACTAAATTTTAGTATTTTCGCAGAAGATGAAAGAATAAAAATAACTGCCATCGAAATTATAACTAATAAAGCTTGTATAGTAAAAAAAGTCGATAATCTTCATTTAAATTCTATAAAATACATGTATGCTCATAAAAGACTAGAAGGTGAAACCTGGTACTTAATAAGAGTCTATCAAGAAGAGAAACGTATGGCTATAAGTTCTGCAATTTTCGTAAAATAAAATGCTACCGTAATGAATACGGTAGCTTAAAATTTTACTTTTTATTTTTTACTCTATTAGGTTTAGCTTTAGGTCTTATAACTATTTTTTTGTTTGCTGCTTTTAGACCACCAGTTTGGTTAATATCCCAATACCACATGAATAATAAAATAATTGCAATAGTTAGACCTATACTAGCATACATATTTGTTGTTTTCCAAACAAACTGAAAAACAAGTAAACCAATTGATAATACTAAAGGTATATACTTATTTATTCTAACTTTTGAAAAAACAAACTTTTTTAGTAATGCAAGAGCTGCAAATAGAACTAGCATCATAGCTATAAAATAAACTATTAATAATAAAATTTGCATGACTTTGCCTCTCCTTCCACTATGTACTTTACTTATATATTAGTTTAATATATATTTTTTTTCAAGTATGTACAGTAAAAATCCGAGAATTTATTTATTTCAATTTTATTCCTTTAATGTATTATTTTTTAATAATATGGTAATGTTTTTAAGTTAAATTTACATTTTTTTATTTTTTTCTTTAATTTTTGCTTATTTTTTGTTAATATAAAATTATAGATATATATATAAATTATGGACGAGGTGGTAAAATGGCTGATAACGTAACTTCTCAATTAGATGAGTTAGATTTTCAGATACTAGATTTATTGATTAAGGATTGTAGAACTCCTTATCTGGAAATTGCTAGAATATGTCATGTTAGTGGTGGTACTATTCATGTACGTATGAAAAAGATGGAAGACTTGGGTATAATAAAAGGGTCTAGAATACTTTTAAATCTTTCTAAACTTGGATATGATGTTTGCTGTTATGTGGGTATTTATGTGGACAAGACATCATCATTCCATTCAGTTATTGAGGAATTAAATAAAATTACAGAAGTTGTAGAATTACACCTAACAACTGGTGATTATTCTATGTTTGCTAAAGTAATTTCTAGAAATATATCTGATTTACAAAATACATTATTAGATAAGATAAATAATATTCCAGGAATTCAAAGAACTCATACATTTATTTCTTTATCCGAACCAATAGATAGAAATATTTCTTTATAGGATATGTATATTTGTTCATCCTTTTGTTAAAAATAGACATATAACTTATCAAAAGGAGTGATTTAATTGAAAATTCTTGATATTATTACTTTTATTTTGGTTTTAGTAGGTGCAATTAACTGGGGACTTATAGGTTTCTTTGATTTTAATCTTGTATCTGCTTTATTTGGAAATATGACTATTATTAGTAGAGTTATTTATGCTCTTGTAGGTATAAGTGGTCTATATTGCTTATCTTTTTTTGCAAAAAAACAATATATATCTTAAAATAAATATTAATTAATAAAAAGATGACTTCCTTGTATTACATAATAAATAAGGAAATCATCTTTTTTATATTTATAAAATATTTAAGATATTCTTAAGTTTATCCTTAATAAAAATTTAATATTAATTCTGTATACTTAATTTATAATATTTATTAGAAAGGAAATACTATATGGGGAATATTACATTATTAAATTACAGCCTCTATGATTTATTAATATACTTTATTATATATTCTTTTCTTGGTTGGGTAGCGGAAGTAGCTTATGCTTTTAAAAATCAAAGAAAATTTGTAAATAGAGGTTTTTTACACGGTCCATTGTGCCCAATATATGGATCATGTCTTTTATTAATAATTTTACTTTTATCAAATTTTGAAGGTAGCTTCTTTAAGTTATTTATTATTGCAACAATTGCTACATCAGTAATTGAATACTTTACTGGATTTATATTAGAAAAATTATTTAAAACAAAATACTGGGATTATACTGAAGATCCATTTAACTTACATGGAAGGATCTGCTTACACTTTTCAATTATGTGGGGACTTGCTTCAATTGCTATGGTAAAGATTGTTCATCCAACTATTGTGTCTTTTGTTAATAAGATTCCATCAAATGTTCAACAGCCATTATTCTTTATATTATTTATATTATTATTGGTGGATTTTACTTTAACAATTAAGTCATTAATCAATTTCAAAAAGTTTTCAAGCATTATACAATTTGATTTAGGTTCATTAGCTCAAAAGTATGAACTATTTGTTGATTCTCATACTATAGCAGATAAACTTCAACAATTAAAATCAAAATTATTTAACAAAAAATAGCAAAGGAAAAATCCTTTGCTATTTTTATTATCTTATAACTTTTTAATTTCTTCAAATAAATTTAAAGCAGCATTTCTTGGACCTGTTTTTTCTTGTCCCTTAACACCTAAACATGTTTTAATTTGTCCAACTTTAACATTGGCTTCTCCAAACATTGCTTTAAAATATTTATCAATAATTTTAGTAGTTTCTTCTTGTTTTTGAGCTGGTCCAAATGGATTAGCAAAGAAAGTTTTAACTAAACCTTTTTCTGTTGTAGTTCCCTTTGCCATTCTTGCACCACTTATAAATACTTCCTTAGCTTCTTCTTCATTCTTAAAATATTCAAGCGAAGATTCATTTTCTCCAACTGAAGTATAGTTATTAGCATAGAATAAGAAATCTATTGGATATCCTTTTGTAATTGCCTTATATGATGCAGTTGGTACAACAAGTCTTGCATTAACCTTATCTGGATTCATAAATATACTTCTATCCATTTCTTTAAATGCAAATCCTTGATCCAAATCATCAAGTCTAACAAATGCACCTGTTTCAGTTCCATAACCGTATATCTTACCATCTTTATACTTAAATACACCCATATCATCAAAAATAGTAGTCATATTAGAAATATATTCTTCGCTTAGTGATCTAAAAGCTTCTAAACTTTCAGATTTACCAGCACCACTATCTCCCATTATTACAACATTAGCTGATTTACCATTTTTTAATGTTAGATTAACCATTGCTCCGTGTATTGGTAAATATCCTCTACGAATCATTACTAAATTATGAATTGTAAGTGACATCTTTTTCATGTATCCAAAGTAGTCTATTTTTTCTGAATGATTTATATATCCAAGCATAATATCATTTTCTTCATCATAATAGAATACATCTTTAAACTCTTCAGTATCATCAGTTGCACCAAATACAAAAATATTATCTGGCTTTCTACCTCTACATTCATCTGCTCTTGCCATCTCAAATAAATTACATAATGTTATTCCATGTTCCATAAAATCTCTGTGGAAATAAATATATGTTAATAGTTCCCCAACTTTGGCAGGATAACAGAACCAATGATCTTTATTTAAATTTGCATTTTGCAAAGGATTTTCTTTTACTTCAGTAAACATTCCATCTCTAGTATTTTTCTTTGGATAAGTAATAAAAGGTGTTTCAAGTAGAATTGAATCTATAAAAGGAATATCGTCTAATGCTTCATATCCTCTTGGAATAGGCCAAATTACTTTTTTTATCATAATAGATGCATTACCACCTGCAGGAATTTGTCTAAATACTTTAGGCATTTCCCCTAAAACATTTTTCTCAACTTTTCTGTATAACTTAAGAACCAAATTTGAAAACTTATCATTAGCTTCTGTAAAACTCATAGCTGCTATACCACTATTTATTGTTCCACTATGTATTAATGTATATCTTTCTAGACGTCTCCAAAATAAATATATATCCTCAACTAATTCAATGAAATTATCTTTATCTGATAATAAAGTTTCATAATAAGCATTATCATCAATAATTTCTTTAGCATTAAGAACAGTTAAGCATTTAAATATTTTTGATAATTCTTTTCTTATCTTAGTAACATCATTTGTTCCTAAAGAACTAGATAAATACTTATAACTTAAAGTATTTCTACTTTTAGCACGTTTTAAATATACATCTAATACCCTTCTAAAACCTTCACTTTCAAGTAAGTTTTCAAAAGTTTTGCAATACTTAGCGGTAAAATTAATTATTATTTTATCGTTACTGATAGAAAATTCTTTCTTCATTTTTGTCCCCTCTTACTTAACCTTTTCGGTAATTTTAGTGTTATTATTACACTAACAGTATAATTATACCATACATTATGCAATTTTAAAAGTCTAAATTCTTCATTTTTAAATCTTTTCATCAGCATCTCAAGGTTGAAAACGTTACATTTGAAAGTTATTTTAAAATTATGAAGGATTCATCTGAATAAAATTTAACTATTTGCCTAATTGATAGAACATCTCAATTACCTGCTTTTGTACGTCCTGTGGCAAACTTTTTTCTTCTTCTCTAGTTAAATCGTTCGTGCGAACTGCTTTGCCAAAAGTTATATAAACTTTTCCTTTTTTAAAAGCTCTATTATCTTCAAAACATGCTGATGTACCTTTTATAGCAAAAGGTACTATAGGTGCTTTTGACTTTGTTGCTATTTTAAAAGTACCCTTTTTAAATTCATGAACTTTTCCGTCTTTACTTCTAGTACCCTCTGGAAAAACTGCATAAGTATATCCTTCTTTAACATAATCTACTACCTTATTAATGGCTTTTATACCTTCTCTTGCGTTACTTCTATCTATAGCCACACAATTTAAATTCTTTATCCAATATCCTATAACAGGAATTTTAAGAAGTTCTTGTTTAGCAACTAAATCCACTTCCCTATTAATTACGTGCCTAAGAACAGGTATATCCAAAATACTTTGATGATTTCCCATGAATATACAAGTCTCTTTTGGTATGTTTTCAAGGCCTTCTACATGAATATCCATACCTACTGCTTTTATTGTATAATCGCTCCACTTACTAAAAACAGACTGTCCATATTCCCAAGCTTCTCTTTTTCCCTTGAACTTATTTACAACTGCTCTTTTACCGCCTCTCATTCTCATATACATCATATAAAAACCATATGGCACTACATTTATATTCATACTTATTTCCTCCTTTTCAATTACCCACTAATTATATCCTTATAAACTATTATATGCAATTAATAATGTCTTTACATCTTCCATTTAAGTGGTAAAATATAATTTAACTAAATATGGGAGGTAAAAGATGAAATTTAAAAGATTAAGATTTGTCATAATATTATTCATCCTAATTTTCAATCTATTTGGCTGTAACCTTAATGATAAATTTACAAACTATGTAAATAATAATAACTTTATAGTCCATTATATAGCTGTTGGCCAAGGTGATTCTGTATTAATTCAAGTTAATAACAAGAACTTGCTTATCGATTCCGGTTCAAGAAGCAACAAGAATGACTTATTTAATTATCTTTCTTCTTTAAAAATCATAAGATTAGACTATATTATTGCTACTCACCCCCACGAAGATCATATTGGTAACATGTCTGATTTAATAAAAAAATATGATATAGGGTCATTTTACTCACCAAAAATTGAAACCACTTCAAAAACCTTTGAAAAAATGGTTGATGCACTAATAGATAAAAATCTAAAGATTAATGTTATTACCCCAAGTACAGATTCCATAGATTTAGGTCCTGATACAAAGGTGACATTTTATTCTCCAAATAAAAATACTTATGATAATTTAAATAATTATTCACCAATACTAAAAATACAATATGGTTCTAATAAATTTTTATTTAACGGCGATGCTGAAAAGGAAGTAGAAAACGAAATTCTCGATAATAATGCTGATATTAAAGCTGATGTAATTAAACTTGGTCACCATGGTTCTTCTAGTTCAAGTAGTGAGGATTTTATTAGCAAAGTAAGTCCCAAAATAGGTATTATATCTTGTGGAAAAGACAATGAATATGGACACCCTCACAAGGAAACTTTAAACAGACTATCAACCCATAATATTAAGACCTATAGAACCGATGAGGATGGTACCATTGTTTTATCTTCTGATGGAACAACTATCACAAAAGTTAGTTAACATATCAAGAATTTAATCAAACAATCTACTACATTCAATAACTTTAAAGATGTATTCTTTTAAAAAATAATGATATAATTAAATGAAGGAATAATCTAATAATATTTTTTATAGGTCATGAATTTCCGATAGGATCTATTAATGCTGAAAAATACATAGAAAAGAGGGGTCCTGTGATAATTAGAGAAAATACTCTTCATATTGAAGATGTTTCTGAAGAATTAATGTTGCGTCAAGAAAGCCTAAAAATATCACCAGATGAAATGATTTTTTTCGATCTTGAACATTATGTATACAAAAAGCCAAAATGTATTGGAGTATTTGGTGCTTGCGTTTATAACTCGAAAAATAAAGAGTTACAAGTTACTCAATATATGATTGAAAACCGAAAAGAATCAATAGATATTCTTTATCTTGCCAGAAAATACTTTATTAAAATGAAAAATATAGGTAAAAAGGCCATTGTAACTTTTTCAGGCAATAACGATTTCACTGTAATTAATTATCTTTTTAACAAGTATGGTATTAACTATGATTTTAATTCTGAATTTGCTTCAATAGATATTCAAAAAGAATATGAAAAAACCAAGCATACTTCCATTGGGTTAAAGAACCTAGAAAAGCAATTTGGTATAATCAGAAAAAGTGAAGTCATAAGCGGATCAAACCTTGCTAAAACTTTTCATAAAGTAATGAAAGATGAAGAATATATTTCAAGAATGCCAAAAGATAAGCTTGAAAATATCTTATTATATAATGAGCAAGATGTAGTTAATTTATATCATATTCTTATTAATTGGAATGGTTACATCTATGATAAAAAACTTGATTATGATGAAACAACGAAAGATATAACTGAAGATGATATATAATATTTTTTTTAAACAATATAATTAATAACTCTAACTTATTATATAAGAACATCCCCTAGCAAAAAAGCTAGGGGATGTTCTTATATATTACTATTCTTCAATCTTTGTCATTAATTCTTTGTTTTTTTCCTTTAAAAATAAAACTCTATTTTCAAAAGCAACATTAATTGTAGCCATTACTGGAGCAGCTAAAATCATCCCAAGAGCTCCAAAGAATCCTCCACCAATCATTACAGCAAGAATAATAAAGAATGGTCTAACTCCTACTTTATTACCAATAAGTTTTGGATCTAAATACCAGGCATCAAATTGTTGTAATAATAAAAGGAATATAAATATTTTTATCGCCATACTAACTGAAACAAAAACACCTACAATAGCTCCTACCAATTCACCGATTAATGGTCCAAAGTAAGGAATCATATTTGTAAAACCTACAATTATTGCTAATAATATTGCATATGGTGCATTTAATAGAATTAGTCCAATTAATGCAATTACTCCAATTATTAAAGAATCAAGAGCCTTTGTACCAACATAAACTCCAACCATTTTATTTAATGTGTTTAACCACTTAAATAATCTATCACTCTTTTTTTTCTTCAAGACCATGTAAACTAGTGTTTTGCTATCTTTTAATAATTTTTCTTTATCAATTAATACATAAATAGAAACCAAAAATCCAAATACTATTTTAACCATACCTGTAGTGAAAGAGTAAATTGATGATGCAGAATCTTTAAGTATATTTATTACTACTGGCCCTGCTTTTGTAGTCAAGTCATCTAAGTTCTTAAGGACACCAGTACTATCTAATAAGTTTTTCACATCTTCATTCTTAATGGCATCATTCATCCAACCTTGTGCTGTTTTCACATAGTTAGGCACTTCATCTATCATTGTAGTTATACTATCAACCACACTTGGAAGAACATATACAACTACTAGTGCAAATATCCCAACAACTAAAATATATGAAATAGTTATTGCCACGCCTCTTTTTACTTTAAACTTTCTCTCAACTAAGCACATTATTGGATTTAATATATATGCAAAAATAATCGCATAGAAAAATGGTGCTAATATTGATAAAAGTTGTTCAACAACCTTAAATACAGTTTGATAATTATCTATTAATATAAATGTAGCCACTATAGTTAGCGCTAAGAATATTATATCTTTTTTTCTAATATTTCTATCAAATCTCATTTTAACCTCCCTTTTCATTATATAATACACTAACTTATAGAAATAAATCAATTTAATTTATGATTTTAAACATTATTTAACATTTAAATCCAGTACAATTTCATAGGATACTTGAAGAAGTTTAAGTCTACTCTCAGTTATAATTCCATCTCTTTCATAAATCTTTAATAATTCCTCAGCTATATTTATAATATTTATTACGTAATCATAGTACTTAAAAACATCAAATCTTTTAATGTCAAGCATTATATACTCATACCATGCAATTAAATTCTTTATTAATTCTTTTTCTTCATCATAATCAAATCTTAACTTCTCATCTTTTCTTTCATGATTTGAGCAATTAAAAATAAACTTGTTATACTTCTCAATGAATTGCATTATCTTGAAGTGTTTTTTATTTAATTTATACAAATCACTCAAATTAATTTTTACTTCATTTAATTTATTGGATATCTTCTTATTTTCTAGCTTCATAAGAATAATTTTTTCAATGTAAAAATTACTGCAATCACTATTAAATGTTATGTAATTACTTACACGTTCTTTACTGACCTTAGTTAAATATATAGCTAGATTATTATTTAACCTACCATAATCATCTTTAATTATATAGGGACACATGTTATATTCTTTTAAACTTATTATTTCAACACCATTCTCTTTATCTACTATACTTTTATTAATTAACCCACGGTAAATATTAGACATTTTTAATGTATAATTATCCTTAAGTTCACTAATCCATATAACTTCAAATCCTTGTTTTGTGAGAATTTGATAATATAAATATTGCAATAATACTATGTTTTCTTTGTATAAATCCATAAATTTAAAACTATTATCATTGAGAATTACTGTTTTTTCATAGTTATTATTAGGGGTAGTTGTAGTCATATTTTTTATTTTATCTAATACAACATTATAGTAATCACTTAAATCCACATGAAAATTTAAATATGGACCATTCCTATATACTTCTAAACCTTCAATACCCAAAAGTTCCTCTTGCAATTTTTCTGCTAACAAATGAGGATTTAACTTTTTTACCTTAAAACAAGGAAAAGAGAAATGACCATTTCTTTTATCCTTAGGAATAAAAATAATATCTTTTACATCTTCATAATTAATATTTAATTTTTCACTTATTTTTTTTGATACTAAATTTATATAATTGGCATACATTCTTATAATACACATAAAATACAAACTATTTTTATTTATATTTAAAACTCCTAACTTTATCCTTCTTTCTGTAGTATAATAAAATGTAGAAAAAAATACAAAGAGGTATGATTATGAATAGAATAAGCATTATTCAAATTGGTAGTAATTCTGTTAGATTTATGCTTGCAGAAGTTGAAGATAGTGGATATTTTAAAGTAATAGATGAATTATCATCCTCAATAAAACTATGTAGTGATTTAATTGATAATGATACAATTACAGATGAAAAAATAGATACTATCATCTCTACCTTAAGAAGTTTTAAATCTTTATATACTATTTCTGGTGCAACTAAAGTAATAGCTGTAGCTACAAAAACCTTAGGCGAAGCAAAAAATAAAGATTATATTATAAATAAAATAAAAGAAGAACTAAACATTAACATCAGAATTTTATCCAATGACGAAGAGATATACTATACCTATTTAGGTATAGCAAATAGCATGTATTTTAAAAATGTACTTTTAGTAGATGTTACTGGAAGTACTACAAATCTCGCACATTTATGCAATGGTAAAATTGAAAGTAGCTACTCTATTCCATTAGGTTCTGTTAATTTAACATATAAGAATAATCTACAAGATAGAGTTCTTAAAGATGACTTAGATAATGCGCTTTCATCAATCAATAAAGAACTTGAAAAATTAACTCCATTAATGGGACAAAAATATGAAGCTATCATTGGTGTAGGGGGTACAATTAGAAGCTTAGCAAAAATTGATAGGCGCAGAAAAAAATATCCTTTAGAAATTACTCATCAATATACTACATCCGATTATGATATACATGATATTTTTAATATTGTTAAGTCAAAAAATCTAGTTCAAAGAAGGAGATTAGATGGCATGTCACCAAAACGCCCTGATATTATTGTCGGGGGAACTGCTATCTTTCAAGCTATAATTAATTTCTATTCCATCGAAAAAATCATTGTGTCTGGACGTGGATTAAAAGAAGGTTTAATGTATGAGTATATTGCTAAAGAATATGGTCCAATTGGTGATATATTAGATTATAGTTTAAACGGTATTATTGAAAATCTTAATATAAATAAAAAACATGCAAATCATGTTCACTTTCTTACAAAAAGACTTTTTGATAGTTTAAAGCCTATTCATAAATTAACTAATAACTATGATAAAGTAATTAAAGCTGCTTCAATATTACACGATTGTGGAACAAGCATTGACTATTATGATCATCATCTACATTCTTTTTATATTATTTTACATTCATATATAAATGGACTTAATCACAAAGAATTATTAGAAAGTGCCGCTATTGCAGCTTCGCATAGAAATAACACTTATCATTTATGTCTTCCTAATTATTGTTCATTAATTAATAAGTTAGATTTAGATGCTATAGAAAAAATAGGTGTTATTTTAAAAATTGCAGAAGGATTAGATAGAAGCTTAGAAGGTTCAGTTAAAGATATTTCTACTATAATCACTGAAGATTCAGTTATTATAAAAGCTTATTCAGACATAGATTTATTTTTAGAAATTCAACAAGCTATGAGGTGTAGCCGAAGATTTAAAGATATATTTAATAAAACACTAATTATCGAAAAAGCATAAAAGGTGAGAACTTTATAAAGCTCTCACCTTTTAATTATTTTAATGTTGCAATTAAGCACATTGTCTTCATTCCTAAATTAGTAAATTTAGTTTCATACTCAGTCATTATGTTATCTTTAAACTCAGAATTATGTAAATCATATGTAACAAAATTCAATTCAAAACCACATTCTTTGAAATAATCTTGTGATGCATTAAATAAATCAGTATCATCAGTTTTAAACCATACTTGTGAACCTGGTTTTAAGAACTTCTTATATTCAGTTAAAAATCTTGTGTGGGTTAATCTTCTCTTATTATGTCTCTCTTTAGGCCATGGATTACAGAAGTTAATATATATCTTTTCTACTTCATCTTTTTCAAATAAATCAGCTATAAAGCTAATATTTAATGCTACTAATCTTGCATTCTTTATTTCTTCTTCTGCACCTTTAACCTTTCTTAGAGCTTCAACTAATACTTCATCTTTTAAATCTACTGCAACATGATTAATATGAGGATGTCTTAAACAATTTTGTGTTAAGAACCCTCCTCGTCCACATCCAAGTTCTAAGTGAATAGGATTATTGTTTCCAAACTCTTCTTTCCACTTTCCTTTCAACTTACTTGGCTCGTTTATAAATATGTCGCTTGCTTCAAGTTCTGGTCTAGCCCACCACTTTTTTCTTAATCTCATCTTTATTTTCCTCCAGTTTATATAAATACATTAAATATACTATTTACAATTAACTTTATAATATTCGCAATAAAAGATACTGGAACTCTTATTATTTTATATCCACCTACTACTATCAGAATCATTATAACCATTTGATATTGATATAATTTATCACTAATTCTATAAAATATATCTGGCTTTATGTCTCTTAATATATGAAATCCATCAAGACCTGGTAAAGGCAATATATTAAACACAAATAAATTTATATTTATAATAAATGTATAGTAAAGCATATAGTAAAATACAACATAAATGTTTTGTGGTAAAAATCCTGTCTTAATTTGTGCTATAATCAAAATTTTAAATACTAGATATGCAAGAAAACCTAAAATTAAATTAGCCATTGGACCAGCTAAACTCACCTTCAAGTCATCTTTATAATAATTCTTATAAGCAGATGGATTTGTTTCTACAGGCTTTGCCCATCCAAAACCCACAAATAAAATAAGCAGTGTTCCTATTGGATCAATATGCTTTAAGGGATTAAAAGTAAGCCGTCCTTGAAATCTTGGTGTTTTATCACCTAATCTATCTGCCATTTTTGCATGAGCATATTCATGACATGTAAACCCTAATAAAATAGCTGGAATCGATACTATTTTTAAAAATAAATACGACATAGTTTTTCTCCTTTTAAATTAATATGTGAAAAGTATTATATCATAAATATAGCCTTAAGACCAATTATCTTAAGGCTTATATTTTGAATTTTATGCATCTATATCAGCTATACTCTTTATATATATACTTCCACTATCTGAACTACATATTACCTTGTCATTTACAGCTATAAATTTACCAACATAAGATATAGTTTCATTATTCGTTAAATTCGTTACTTTTCCTTGAAGATTATCATTTACTAATATATCACCATGATTTGTTATATAAATATCATTTGGACTCTTCGCTTTATCTAACGACTTGCTTTGCCAAGTTGATGAATCAGTATCATCTTTACCATATATTATTTTAGTGATTTTCTCTCCAGAAAGTTCACCCATATAAATATTATCATTATTATCAGTACCTAATATAACCATTTTATTTGAATCTTTAAAATTTATTTTATTACGTGTACCATTTGTATACCTATAGAATACTTTATTTAGCGAGTCTTCATATATAAGTACATCTTTATGAAGAAATGCACTTATACTTCCAATACTTGCAACCTTATTAGGTAATTGAGTTTTTTCATTATTTATATCCACTCTGTATATTGTAGTATTATTTCCACCATTACTAACACATACATAATTTACTCCTGATAAAGCTGAAATTACTATATCTGATACTTCCATGCCTTTTTTATAATTACAAACCTCTACTATAGGATTTTCAACACCAGTTTTGGCATTGTATGTTTCAATCTTTATAACATCATTACCACTTTCGCCCTTAACTTTTTCAGCTATCATTATCATATTATTTTTAGGTATCCACTTTGTAAATAACACTTCTTTTTCACCAAGAATCTCCTTGCTTTCCGAAGTATTAGTATTTACAAGCATAAATTTATTATTATCATTATATGTTATATATCTTCCATCAAAGGAAACAGCAACATTCTGTGCATTTGATGGAATAGTAATGTTAGCTTCAGTTGTTTTTTGTTTATCCTCTACTTTCTGAGCAGTAAACCCTGATGAATGTTTAAAAAGAACTTTTTCTATAAATAGTAAACCCGCACATTGCATCATTATTGAGAGCATAGCCCAGACAACTATTTTCCTAAATTTTTTCATTATCCTACCTCACTCTCCAACTATTTCACTATAAATCCAGATGCAATTGGTCTTTCACCTAATGCAAAAGATGGATTATTTATTACTTCGCCATCATAATACATAGTTGTTGATTTACCACCATCAAGATTTGTGGCTGTAATACATCCAAGTTGAAGCATTACTTCTTGAGCTTCTTCATAAGTTGCTGCTATTCTTCCTCCAGGAAGTTTTGAATCAAGAACCACCAACACTATCTCTCCATGTTTTCTTTGTCCTATTAGTGTTCTTGGTGCCATACCACCATCTGAAACTCCTTTTAAAGATGCTGCTTTACCATTTATAACCAATGTCGGCCCAAAGCTTAATGCCTCAGTAACATCTTTTTCCTTTAATTGATCTAATGTATATTGACCTACTAATAACATACCGCTCCTTGTAATAGCAGCCATATTTGTAGATGCGCCTGCTAAATCATCATGTAATACTTCACCATTGGAAATTAATAATCCTGATGGAATACCTCCATTAGAAGTCCATTGTTGACTGTCTGCATTATCTGTAAAAGATCCACCATTTATTGCTGCTACAGCATCATAATTTTCTGCTATTTGAGTAACTGTTTCTCCTTCAGTTCCAAGTTTTGACGAAACTCCCACATGCACTCTAGTTGGATCATTAATAACAAGTACATGTCCAGTAAATTTTGAATTATCTTCTAATGTATATTGTTCTATTGTATCATCCTTTGATTTTGGAATACTAACTAAACTATTATCTTGTTCTTCTATATGATTACTTCCATCATTACTACCAATAATTTCGTTTATTTTTTCTTGTGATAAGAACATTGTTGCTAACCATTGATTATTCATACTTCCCATTGCCGAACCAACATATATCTTTTTTGCTTCATCAAAAGGACCATATAGTAAAACAAAAGGTGCTGTCATTATAGTAAACACTATTTCAAAAGCAAGGAACTTAACCAATAACTTCCAACTAAATTTCTTGTTCTCGATTTTTTTCTTCCTTTTCTTTACCTTTTTTCCTGATTGTTTATCATTATTTCTCATTACTTTCCTCTCCATACTTATGTTATTGAGATTACTTAGACTGATATATTATATAATTAATCAAGTTTTTTTTCAACAAATGTCACCATAAAATTAAATATTTGCTTATGAAAATACTAAAAGGGCTATTATATTAGTAAAAGCACTAAAACAATAACCCTTTTTTCCTTATTTATATATTACATTTTGCAAAATGTTCTTTTAATATTTTAGCAGAACTTACAAGTTTACCTTTTTCTTCTTCATTCAATGGTATCTCAATTACTCTTACTGCACCTTTTCTATTTAATATAGTAGGAATAGCTAGATACATTTCATCTATACCATATTGACCTTCAAACAAGCTAGAAACTGTTAAAACACTATTTTCATTTCTAAATATTGCTTCAACAATTCTATTTACTGATAACCCAATAGCAAAGAAAGTTGCTTTCTTTCTGCTTATAATTTCATATGCTGCATTTACAACATCACTACCTATTACTTGCTTAATTTCATCATCCCATGGAAGATCTACTTGTTTGGCATATACATCCATATCTACTGCACCTACAGATGCTGAACTCCAGGTAACAACAGAACTATCGCCATGTTCACCAACAACATATCCATGTATATTACTGTTATTAACTTCAAAATACTTACCTAAAATATACTTTAATCTTGAAGTATCAAGAACTGTTCCTGAACCAATAACTCTTTCCTTAGGAAATCCTGATAACTTATATGTTATATATGCCAAAATATCTGCTGGATTTGAAACAACTAACAATATTGCATTAGGACTTTCTTTTGCTATATCAGGAATGAAACCTTTAAATATTTTATAGTTTTTATCTATTAAATCCAATCTAGTTTCTCCTGGTTTTTGTCCTGCACCTGCTGTAATTACAACAATATCAGAATCTTTAGTTTCACTGACTCCTCCAGCATAAATATTTACTGGTTTTACAAAGGAAGTTCCATGAACTAAATCCATTACTTCCCCTAATGCTTTATCCATATTTATATCATAGATACAAATCTCTGTTGCTATTCCACTATTCATTAATGCATATGCTATAGTTGAACCAACAAAACCTGCACCTATAATAGATATTTTTCTTTTTCCTTCTGCCATATTTTTTGCCTCCTATTTACCTTAACTAATAATATTTTTACAATTAATAAAAAATTTATACCTTAAATTAGACCTATCATCTTATTTCGATAACCTTAATAATTATGCTATAATATCCCTATGCGAAAAATTTAGGAGGCTCTATAATGAAATTATTAATTTTCGATACTGAAACTACAGGTTTAAGACCTGGTCAAATATGCCAGTTAAGTTATATTACAATTGACACATCAACAAAACCTCAAACAACTAAAGGTAAGAATATTTTTATAACTGTAGATGAAATGGAACCATCTGCTGAAGCTATTCATGGTTTTTCTGTAGAAAAACTTTATGATTTATCAAACGGAAAATATTTTGAAGATGTTCTTCCTGAATTTGAAGATGATTTTTCTGGTGCTGATTTTGTAATTGGACATAATGTTAACTTTGATATAAAATTCATGAAACACGAACTTGAAGGAATGGGCATTTTATATGAACCTAAGCATACTTTCTGTACAATGCAATACTATAAAGACATCTGCAAAATTCCTAGAGCTAATGGTGATGTAAAAAATCCTAAGCTTGAAGAAGTAATTAATTTTTTAAACATCACAAAAGAACAAATAGCATCAAAAGCACAAGAACTATTTGGCGGTAGTGGCGATTATCATGATGCTAGATTTGATACAACAGCTACATATCTTTTAATAATCCAAGGGATGAAAAAGGGCTATATACCAGCTGGATACTTTAGTTCAAGACTATAAAAAAAGAGGGTATTTCCCTCTTTTCTTATTTTATTTAGTTTTTTCCATTTTACACTCTTCATGTTCTTCTATGAATTTATTACTGTGCTCAATTCTTTCTTTAACTGTTGGATGATCATAACAAAGCCACTTATATACGCTATTAACATCTACAGGTGTTAAATTTGTATTAATAAACTGAACTTCTAACTTACCATTTGTATATGGATCCATTGTCATTTCCATAGCATACTCATCGGCTTCATATTCTTGCCTTCTTATATAAGCTGTTTCTATTGGCGAGCTAAGGATTGATATTATATTAATCATTAAGATAATTAATGGTACATTTTCCATAACTCTATAGTTATTCCCCTTTAACTTTTTTAAAGTAAAGTGAATTACTAATACAAGTATAATTGCCATAATCATACTTAAAACTGTTCCTTTTTGAATATGTTTTAATTTATAATGTCCCATTTCATGAGCTGCTATTGAAAGAATATCTTTATGGCTTAACTTTAGAGTAGTATCCCAAAATACTATTCTTCTTGTATTACCTATACCAGTCATATAAGCATTAATACTATTAGTTGAACTACTTTTCTCTACAACTCTAACATCTAAACCATCAATGCCAGCTTCATTAGCCAAATTAACTATTTCAGTTTTTAATTCCCCATCTTCCATCTCCACTAAGTCATTTTCAATTTCATCAAAATACGGATATAGATATGAACCTCCAAAACTTATTATTAGAGATAAAGCAATTATATAGATATACCATCTTTTTTTCTTTATAAAAAACAAGTAAACAACAGTAAAAATCAATAAGCTTATCCCTAAATTCATTAAATTTGACTTAGTAAATCTCCACATAAAACCACTAAAGGATTCATTACTAAGACCTACAAGCTTTGCCCTATAAAAGGAACTGAATAATATTTTAGGAAATGTTATTACTAAGCTAAATAAGTCGTATAACAGAAAAAATACTATTCCTTCTATTACTTTCCTTTTAAATCTGCATTTTTTTATTATCTCAATGCCACCAAACTTAACAAACAAAATCGGTAATACTATGGTCATTGCTAATGAAGTAAAGTAATACACATTAGAATACCAATAATTCACCTTTACCTTTGGTGGCATATCTGGTACTTGAATTTTACCACTTTCCTCAACTGTATACTTTACATTAACTTCTGAATTCAAGTTTTCTTTATTAGTATACTCAAAAGCCATAGTAACTAAAAATAATAAAATAAACATGAAAGAAAAAGTAAGAAAGGTTCTGCATAAAAACTTCTTCATTTAATCCCCCCATCCTACTATAAGTATATTTAAATTAATCTTAGTTTATTTATGAAATAATGTAAACATTTGATGATATTATTTATTGTATCTTATTCCATTATTATGTATAATTGAAATATGATAAATAGGGGGGAGATACAATGAATTTCAGAGTTAGAACTTTAATTAAATTTTTCTTAGAGTTAATAGTATTTACATCTGTATTCGCTCTTTTTTTAGATAATATATGGATTGGTATAGGGATTGGTTTATTCTTATCCATCGCCTTAGTTTATGATCCTAAAATATATAACAGAGAAAAGAAAAAATTCGAAAATAAACAAAACCAAAAACTTGAATCAAATAACTCCAATTAAAATGGCATATACCTTTGTATATGCCATCTTCTTTTATGAATTTATTATATTATAGTAGGATTTACATAATTCTTTATCCATGGCTTCTAAGCCTTCTAATGGATACTTAATACCAAGACTTTCATACTTATTAACACCTAATAAATGATATGGTAAAAGTTCTACCTTTAAAACATTAGGTATTGTAGAAATATATTCTTTAAATGCCTTAATATGTTCTTCACCATCTGTTAATCCTGGTACCACAACATGTCTAATCCACATTTTAGTATTATTTCTCTTCATTGCTTCCAAGAAGTTTAATGATTCGTCTATATCTAGATTAGTAACATTTTTATATCCTTCAGGAGTAATATCTTTCACATCAAAAAGCACTAAATCAGTGTATTTTAATATTTCATCATAATCTCCTAAACCTACGCCTGCTGTATCTATACATGTATTTATATCATTTTCTTTACAAAGTTTTAAAGTTTCTAAAAGGAATTCAGGTTGTCTTAATGGATCTCCCCCTGAAAATGTAACTCCTCCACCGCTTCTTTCAAAGTAAGGCTTAAATCTTATAATTTTATTTACAAGCTCCTCTGGAGTCATTTCAGTTCCCTCATTATGATTCCAAGTATCTGGATTATGACAGTATTTACATCTTAATTTACACCCTTGAAAAAATACTACTACTCTTACTCCAGGTCCATCTACAAGTCCCATTGATTCTATTGAATGTATTCTTCCTTTAACCATCTTAATTTTCCTCCATCAATCCCTAATTTCTAAATTAGAAATTAAATTCATCTTCTGTTTAATATAGTTTCAATAATTATACTATAGTACATTTTAATGCATATTTAAAGCCTAATTAAATTATTCAGAAAATTAATTTTATTATCTCATCTTTTGTAAGCTTATTGGTCAGGTTAGCTTCCTGTAATTCACCTGTTAGTATATTATCAATAAGCTTCTTCTTATCTTCTTGTAACAAGATTATCTTTTCCTCTATTGTGCCTTTTGCTACAAGCTTAACCACTTCCACAATATTCTTTTGTCCGATTCTATGTGCTCTATCACTAGCTTGATCTTCAACAGCAGGGTTCCACCATGGATCAAAATGAATTACTTTATGGGCAGAAGTTAAATTCAATCCATATCCCCCTGCTTTTAATGAAATCAACATAACCTTTATATCTTTATCTCTATTAAATTCTTCTACTCTTTCTATTCGGGTCTTAGGCGAAGTTTTTCCATCGATCTTAGAATAAACTATACCTTTTTCTTCAAGCTTTTTCCCAAAACTATCTAACAAACTTGTAAATTGAGAAAATAGAAGTATCTTACCTTTACTACTTTTAATTATCTTCAAAGCTTCCTTAACTTTACCACTATCCCCTTCATATTCTTCATATACAAGTTTGGGATCTAAACATACTTCTCTAAGTCTTGTTAAATAGGCAAAAACATCATTTTGATTTTCACTTAGACTTAAATTTTCTTTAGCTTCCTTTATAAGCATCTTATAAACCTTTTCTTGATTCTTTGTCATTTTTACCAATAGATGCCTTTCAATCTTTTCTGGCAAGTCCTTAAGCACTTCACTCTTTCTTCTTCTAAGTATGAATGGTGATATTAATACTTTTAATTCATCTAATTCAGCATTTCCTCTCATGAACTTAAATTTAAATTCTTCTTTAGAAAACAAATACCCTTTCATAACAAAATCAAATATGCTCCATAATTCTAAAAGATTATTTTCTAAAGGGGTTCCAGTTAAAGCAAAATTCATTTTACTATTAACTAACTTCACACACTTTGTAACCTCTGCCTTAGAATTTTTGATATTCTGAGCTTCATCAATAATAAAATAATCAAATCTTAAAGTTTCATATTGTTCTTTATCTATTTTTAACGTTCCATAAGTAGTTAAAATACAATCAAACTCTTCAATATTTTTAAGAACTTCATTTCTTTTATTTCCATGAGCAATGCCTATCTTAATACTTGGAGCAAACTTTTCTATTTCATTTTTCCAATTAAAAATCAAAGATGTTGGACAAGCAATCAAAAACCTTTTATCTTTTTCAGATAGCATAAATGCTATAACCTGAATTGTCTTTCCAAGTCCCATTTCATCTGCTAGTATTCCACCTAAATTCAATTTGCTTAATGTTTTAAGCCATCTATATCCTTCTAATTGATAAGGTCTTAAATCGCCCTTAAATTCTTTAGGAACTTCAATTTCCTCTTCTATAACTCTTTTTATATCTTCAATAGTTTCCAAACCTTTAACATGTGGTATTTTTCTGATTATTTCTGATAAAATGATACCTTTATTTTTATCTAAGATAATTTCATTTTCCTTATTACTATTTCCAGCTTTTAAAAGACTAAATAATGCCTTGATACCATCATCACTAAAATCTATAAAGCCATAACTTGTCTTATAATATTCATCACCATTTTTATAGCACTCATAAGCACAATATAACTCATCATAAGCAATATTATCTATATTATATGTCACTTTATACTCATCATCTAAGGACTCTAAATTAACGTCTAAAGCATTAGCTCCAAGTATAAGCTTCTTTTGTAAATTACCATCTATTTTAACTGTACAAAGTTCTTTTAATCTGTTGTTTAAGCCTTTTAAAATATAAAATAATTCTTCATCTGTTCCAATAAACTTAAGATTATTATTGCTTTGCATAAAACCAAAATTACATATTCTAGTTATTACTTCTTCCTCTTTCTTTTCATTTCTTAGAGGATTAAAATCATATTTTAAAATATTAACTTTCTTTTTACCATAACCTATATAAACATCACCAAAAACTTCTAGAGCTTTACCATACAGTCGTAATTCAATATCCATATAGTTTTCTGCAAAGGCCTTTATTTCGTCTCTCAGGATTATGTTATCAGTTATAGCTCCAAGCTTTAGCATAATATTATTGTAATTTTCAATATTTAAATCTAAAACTATTTTGCCATTATCCTTTATCTTATCAATAATTTTCTCATATCCCTTTATTTGCTCTCTGCTAGGTAAATATAATTCATTGTTAAAAAAGAAAACATCATTTTTTTCAGTTAAGGAAATAGGCATTTTCTTATAACTAGTAACTACTAATTTTCCTGCTTCTTCTTTAAGGGTAAATCCAATAGGCAGATTATTTTTTCTTATTGAAGTAATTACTTCTAAAGTATCATAGGTAAACTTAATTTTTGAGAAGCTATGTTTTTCAAGCTGCCTCCTTAAATCACTACTACTTAGAATCTCTTTTCCCCTTCCTAAGTTTTCTCTAAATTCATAAACAATTTTATCATTGTTCTTTTTTCTAATAATCTTATAAATATCTTTATTGCTCTGCTCTTGCAAAACTTTAATTGGTTTTTCTATACTTTTGTCTTCTTGGTTATTACTAATTTTTAAAGGCATTTCTTTACTTACTATTACCTGAGCCTTTGCTTTGCTTTTTTTATTCTCTTTTGTTTTTACACTATTAATAAATCTATATAAGGTAGCAATAATATGACTACACATAAAGTTTCTTTTCCCTACTGAAATGTTTCTATACGTTTCACAGCTGCACTTAACTCTATCTATAGACTTTGACTTCATATTTATCCTTATATATGTATTTTCTGTTTTCTTTACAGAATCAGTTTCTACCTCACCATAAACAGAATAAAATTCATTAATTTTCTTTCCTTCTAACCTTTTTACTAAACCTTTGCCGTATATCCTTCTACCTTCTTTTCTTATAAGACTAGAACTATTTCTCATTAGTAATTTTTCCACTTCTTCTATCTTCACTAAAGCATCACCACCTAACTAAAAGCCTGTAACTTTTATCATATCATAAAGCTTTATATCATATCAAAATTTATGTAAAAAAGTAAAGCCAGACTAACGTCTGACTTTATCCTTATTATGCAACTTCTTTTCTTTTATTTCTTCTAAAGCATTTACAAAATCATGAATCTTCTTAGTTCTAAAAGTATTTTTCATAATTACCTCCAAACACATCTATTAATTAATATTATTCCTTTTAAAACTTTCTAAATTCATAAAGATGATTAAATTATTTTTCACTATAGCTTCATAACAAAGAAAAAGATGATTTCTAAAAACGAAATCATCTTTTTTCTTTGTTTGCTATATAAATGCAATATTATTTTGCTCCATATTGTTCATAATAAGCATCTATTCTCTTATTCATTTCATCGTCTATAATAACTTTCCCGTTAACTTCTTTATTTAAAAGATATTCTCTAACTTCAGCCATAGTAACTATTGCACATGTCTTAAATCCGAATTCTTCTCTAATTTGCGCTAAAGCAGACTTTTCTCCTCTGCCTCTTTCCATTCTATCAACTGAAATTATAAGCCCTTCAACATTTACATCTCCTTGGCTCTTAAGTATTGGCATTGTTTCATATATTGAAGTACCAGCTGTTGTAACATCTTCTACTATAAGAATTTTGTCGCCATCCTTTATTGGACTTCCAAGAAGTATTCCCTTATCTCCGTGATCCTTAACTTCTTTTCTATTTGAGCAGTAATTAACATCTATTCCGTACATATCTGATAAAGCAATTGTTGTTGTAACACTTAGTGGTATTCCCTTATAAGCTGGTCCAAATACTATATTATAATCATTTGGAAAATGTTCTTTTATTGCCTTAGCATAAAATTCTCCAAGTCTTTTAAGTTGACTTCCTGTTTTATAATTACCTGTATTAACAAAGAAAGGTGTCTTTCTTCCACTCTTAGTTACGAAATCTCCAAAAGTTAAAACTCCGCATTCAATCATAAAATCAATAAATTCCTTTTTGTATTGTTCCATTTTTCTTACCTCCTAATTTTCTTTATCAAGATTTAGTTATTATATACTTCCTCATCAAGCATGTTTTCAGATTTTGCTACTACTACACTTGTAGCTGCATCTCCTACTACATTTAATGAAGTTACTAACATTTCTATTGGTCTGTTTATTGCAAGTATTAATGAATAAGCAAGCAATGCTGCATCATTGTTATATCCCATTCCAGTTAATACTGTGAAAAGAATTATTGCTCCAGCTCCTGGTGCTGCTGGTGTACCTATTGAGGCTATAAGAGCTAAAAGTGCTATTACAACTATATTACCAATTGTCACATCATATCCTGCGCTTGTTGCTATAAATATGGCTGCTATTACTTGCATTATTGCTGTACCATTCATATTAATTGTCATACCTAGTGGTAGAATAAAGGATGCTACATCTTCGCTTACACCTAATTCTTCTGTTGTTGTTTTTGTATTTAAAGGAAGTGTTGCTGCTGATGAGGATGTTGAGAATCCAAATAGTGCAACCTTACCAATCTTTCTAACAAATTGTTTTGGATTAAGTCCAGCTCCTATTACTATGAATAGTGCATAACCAAAAATTAAGAATACTAATAAAGTTACTGTTGTTGTTAATACATACACTAAAGCTGGTTTTAAATTATCAATTCCGTATATTGCAAATGTTCTTGTTATTAGCACGAATATTGCTATTGGTCCAAACTTAGTTATTATAAAGCTTAAGAATACTGTTATTATTTCATTTACATCACTTAATAATTTCTTTAATACAAGAATCTTATCTCCAAGTTTATTTATACAAAGTCCTGTAACTACTGCCACAAAAACTACTGCTAATACGCTACCGTTATTGGAAAATGCTGCTGTTATGTTATTAGGAATTGCTTTTACTATTATAAGTAGTGGATTTGTTGTACTTGCTGTACCTTCTGCTGCTGTTATATTATCAACACTAGCTGTAAAGTATCCAAGGTTCTTAATTACAAATCCTACTATACCAGCAATAGCTAAAGCAAATACTGAAGTGGATAAAAATCCAAGAATTGTCTTATATGAAATACGTCCAAGTTTTTTTGTATCTGATATCTTACACATTGCAAGAGCTATTGAAGTGAATACCATTGGTACAATTACTAATTGAAGTGCATTAACAAATAGTTGACCTAGTATGTAGAAAATACCTATAGCATCTGTAGCCCCTTCTTTAGATATATCTTGAAATAGTACATTATTAATAGTTGTCCATACATCTGAATAATCATGACCATTTAGGTATTCTCTTAAAGCTATAAAGCCTATACCTGCTATTAATCCTAACACTAAAGATATTGCCATTTTTATGGCTAATTGATTTGCATTATTTTTTGATTTGTTCATTGGTTCATTACTCCTTCTTTTGATAAATTTCTTCATCAATTTTTCTTAAGTAATCCCAAAAAGCTTAAATAAGATACTAAATGAACTAAAAAAGCCTTCCTAAAACTTTTAGGAAGGCTACTATGCTCACACAAATAATCCTCTGCTTTTTTATACCACAAAAGGATATAAACACAGAATTATGTTTAGTATAATATAACTTTCCTTACTGATTTCTCGAATCAATTTAAAGGGATTTTTTTCTCTTGCCTATGATAATATCATCCCTTGTCCATAAAGTCAAGCATCATTATACAAATTTTATATAATACCTACTATTTCATTAATGTCTTTTATTCCTTGTTCTATGCAAAAAGCTTCCATCTCTTCGATAATTTCCTTACCTGCTAAGGGATTTGTGAAGTTAACTGTTCCAATTTGAACTGCTGAAGCTCCTGCCATCATAAACTCTATAGCATCGATTCCACTACATATTCCCCCAAGGCCTATTACAGGAATATTTACAGCCTTAGCTACTTCATTGACCATTCTAAGAGCTACAGGCTTAACAGCTGGGCCGGAAAGCCCCGCATATACATTATTAAATACTGGTTTTCTCTTATAAGGATCAATAGCCATTCCCTTTAAAGTATTTATAAGGCTTAAAGAATCAGCTCCTGCTTCTTCACACTTTAAAGCCATATCTACAATATTCTCAGCATTTGGTGATAGTTTAACCATAAGAGGTTTCTTAGCTATTTTCTTCATTTCCTTAACAAATTCATAAGCTACCTCTGACTTAATTCCATAAGCCATTCCTCCTGCTTTAACATTTGGACAAGATATATTTAGCTCTATAATTTGTACATTAGTGTTATTTATCTTTTCTATTGCTTGTGCATAATCTTCAAAGCATCCCCCACCAACATTAGCTAAAATGTTAGTGCCTAGAGATTCCATGTGTGGA
>JAQXTC010000057.1 GCA_029219285.1 Clostridiaceae bacterium | reverse complement strand
GATCATACAATCTACATAAAAGTTTAATAAATGTAGTTTTACCTGATCCAGTCATTCCTACAATAGCCAGATGCTCGCCAATTTTAAATTTAAGCGAAAGATTTTTCAAAATAAACTTGTCTGTAGCTGGATATTTAAAAGAAACATTTTTAAATTCAATTTCATATTTATTGTCATTTCTTTTTTCTACAGGCAAAGTACCTTCATATTTTAAATCTTTAATCTCAAGGTAATCAAAATATAATTTTAAGTACTGATTATTAGTTTCAAGCTTAACAAGAGAATTCATAAATTGAGATAACCCTAAAATAAATTGTGATACACTTCCAGAGTATTTAACAAAATCGCCAATACTTATAACACCTACAATTGATTTTAAGGCAATAAAAATATATACTAATGCACCAAGTAATGAAGACAAGAACGAGGTCAAAGCATTGTATTTTCCACTTGAATTGCCTAACTCTTCAAACTTTATATTTACATTTTTACTAAACTCACTAATTTCTTTAGATAGAAGTGCTTTTTGATTAAAAATTCGTATATCTTTTCCTGTTTGATAACTATCTGTATAATTAGTATAAAATGAAAAGAGTTTATTTATAAATATAAATCCATCAAATATTTTGAACTCTTTTATTTCTTGAATTTTACTAACATGAATACTAACACCTATTATCACCAACATTATTATTATAAAAAATAAAGAGGATATATTAGATTGTATAAAACCCTGGAAACCACCTACACTTGAATTACTTTTAGCTAGGAATAATTCAAATGATATAACAACTGAAAGAATAATTGTTACTAAATTTGTGAATAATCCCTTCAATATAATTAAAAGGTTGAGAAGTCCACCACCATTCATATTACAGGTTTGTAGTATTTCATCCCTAAGCTCTTTAACCTTCACATTCTCAATATGCTCATAGTCCATTTCCAATGATTTAAAACTTAAAAGCATATCAACTTGTTCTTGATAGTAACCAATTTTAACTTCATTAACTTGTTCTATAACATTAATTAATATATGAATTATAAAATTTAATACTACAGTAACTATAATATCTTGTAATAAAATATAAAAATCACTTTTACATAAAATATCATTTAAAATTAATGCAGACATATAAATATTTATAAAAGGTTGTATTGCCGTAAATAAACATTCCAAAAAACTAAAAGGTATAATGGATTTTTGAAGTTTATATATAAGTTTTATGCCTTTAAAAATTAATTCTATATTATTTTTGGTTTCATCTAATTTTTTCAATTTCATCATCTTCTATTTTCTCCTTATAATAATGACTTTGTATTTCGAACATTTTTGCATAACTTCCTCTAAGTTTAATTAATTCATCATGCGTACCAATTTCTTTAATTGTTCCATTTTCTATAAAAACAATTCGGTCACAGAAACGCGTACTTGAAAGTCTATGTGAAATAAAAAATGATGTTTTATCTTTACACAATTCAGCATACTTCATATATAATTCATTTTCAGAAATTGGATCTAAAGCAGCTGTTGGTTCATCTAAAATTAGAATTGGTGCATTTTTATATAATGCTCTAGCTAACATTAATTTTTGATTTTCACCACCAGAAAGGTCAATAGCATCATCAAACATACCTTTAACAAGTATGGTATTATATCCGTCTTTTAATGAATCAACTTTCTTATCTAATCCAGCTAATTTAAGACATTCTCTTAACCTATTTTTATCAATGCATTCTTCTCTACATTGAGCTATATTTTTTGCTATATTATAGGGTAAAATATTTATATCTTGAAAGATTGCGGAAATTAGCGAATAGTACTCAAAAATGTTATATTCATCTATACTGTGTCCATTAACTAATATCTCACCTGTATGTGGACTATACAAACCACAAAGTAACTTAATAAGTGTTGTCTTTCCAGCACCATTCATGCCAACAATGGCAATTTTTTCACCTGGCTTTACTTTCAAATTAAAATTATTAATTGTTGGTGAAGTTGCTTCTGGATAAGTATATGATACATTTTTAAATTCAATTTCTAAAGGTATATTATTCTTTGGTGGTAACTCTATTCCAACATCTCTTTTATGTTTATCTTTAATATTTAAAAAATCTCTAAAATCACAAATTGATAAACTCATTCTATTTAAGCTATTAAATTTCTTTAAAATACCTGTAATCCATACAGAAAATCCAGATATTGTTCCAAAATAAAGAATAAAGTCATCAGGTGTTATCCATTGGTTTAGTATCATGTAAATTATATAAATGTAGCAAATACCATCACGTGCTAAAATCAATACCCCTTCAACTACACCACTAGTTATCCATCTTCTTGCTACTTTTTTTCTCCATACCATTCTTTCTTTTGTAAATATAAAAAACATCTTTTTAAACCAGTTTTTCATATCATAAATTCTAATATCTTTGCCAAATTTAAATTCACCTGACCTTGAATTCAAATAATTAATTTTTTTATCAATAGGTGTCCAATTATCTTTATTTCTATATTCATAATCTTGGCTTACTCTTTTTGCTAGGTAGCTAAAAACAGTTGTTAGAAAAATGATTACTATTAATATTGGATTTAGCATAAAAAGTATATTTCCCCATATAAATAATCCAATAAAATCTGCTATAAATTCGATTATATTATTAGATATGGCCTCAAAAGCAGCAGAATTGCTATTTATTGCCTTATTTGCTTTTTCTTTTTTTATTTGAAATTTGGGATTATCAATATTCTCAAAATCTGTATCTATTAATTTATGTAAATACTTAACAAAAAAAATAGTTCTATTTTTAGATGCAGACCATGTTGTATAGCTCTTTAAATAACCATCTAATGCATTTAAAATCATAAGTAATATTAAAAAAAGGGCAACATGTATAATAAGGTTATTTATAGAAGTCTTATCATACAAATCTTTAATAACAATCTTAGGTATATATAAAGTTAATAAAGGTACAAATACTATTGTTAGTATTCTTATTACCGCTAAATAAGTTAACTTTTTATTGTAATACCATTGCTTTTTAAGATAAAATTTAATATTTTCGTATAATGAATACGAAGGCTTTTTTTTAACTTTAATCATTTAATCATCTCCTACAGCTATTAGTCTACAAGATATTTTCAGAAAAAATAAAATTCATGCATAAATGGTTAAAATTTATGCATGAATGGTATATTAAAGGGGAATCATTACTTCCGTTGCAAAAACTTCCGGTTCATTTTGTCTATTGATGTAGCCCCCATATTTTTTAACTGTCGAATCAATTCTTTTTAATCCTAATCCATGATTAACACCTTTAATCGATACAAATACATTGCTTAGATTTCTTTTCTTTTCACAAGTAGAATTAGTAATTGAAATATATAATTGTTTTTTTAAGATTCCTATATAAATTCTTATAAATCTTCTATTAATATCATTAATTTTTAAACATGCCTCTATGGCATTATCAATTAAATTTCCGACAATTACACAAAGATCAACATCTGAAACATTTAGCTCTCTGGGTACTGTTGCAGTGATATCTAATTTTATTTTGTTACCTCTAGCCAAAGAAATTTTACTATTTAATATAGCATCTGTAGTAATATTGCCAGTTTTTATTAAAAAGTCTAAATTATTAAAATTTCCAATTAGTTTGTCAACATACGAATCTAGTTCAGCCAAGTTATTTAGTGATATATGAGCTTTAATAACTTGCAAATGATTGTGGAAATCGTGTTTCCAGCCCCTCATATCTGTATATATATTTTGAACTTCATTACAATGCTTTGAAATCAATTCATCTTGGAATTTTAAGATTTGCTTTTTAACATACTGATCACAAAGAAGTTTAATAACAAGAATAATTATAAGTACAACTACAAAAACAGCTATTATTTTAAACATCTAACTTCTCCCTATAATAATTAATAAAATTCTTATTTAAATCTGCATATAACCTTCTACTTACAGGTGCAATGCAATTATTGGTTAAGTACACTTCCTTATCCTTAATCTTTTCAATATGTTTAAGATTAACTATTACTGATCTATGACATCTAAAAAACAATTTTTCATCTAATTCTTTAGCAAGGGCTGATAAGGATTTTACTATCTTAAAAGAGCCTATTTTAGTATTAATAATTAAATTATGAGAGTAAGATTCTATCATAATGATATCTGCTTCATTTACCTTAATAATACCTTCTTCTGTATTCAATACAATGAACTTATGTTTTTGATTCTTAATTATATGTTCTTTTACTTTATTTAGACAAGCATAAAATTTAGCTTCATCTATAGGTTTTAATAAATAATTAAAGGCATTTACTTCGTACCCTTCAGCCATATATTCAGCTAAACCAGTTACAAAAATAATTATTATATTTTCATCATCATTTCTTATTCTTTTGGCTAGACTCATGCCATCTGCACCTGACATTTGAATATCTAAAAGTATTATGTCAAAATCTTTATTTTCACACCATTCAAAATAAAATTCTTCTGCACTTATAAAGGTTTGAACCTTTATGTCTTTGTATTGCCATTTATGTAATAAGTTTAATATAAATTCAGCTTGTACTCTTTCATCTTCACAGACAGCTATTTTTAACATTAAATACCCCCTAGAATTCCATATTTGCAATTTTCACTATATTATAACAAATACATCCATTAATAACAAACTTCTAAACTGGATAAACTACAATTAAATATAGAACTCTTGAAGGTTGTGAAATAATGTATAAAAAAATAATCGTGATTTTTATGCTTATAATTACACTTATGAGTAATAGTGTTGTTAAAGCAGATGACAATGAGAAATATAATAACGATATGAAACGAGATATATTAGTTATTATGATGGCATACCCTGACTTAATAAAAGATATAGCTAAAGAAAATGATAAAGTATATTTAATTACAGAAAACAAGAAGATTATCTATGATGATAAGCTACAAAAAAATCATGAAGAGAAATTAGCAAATCCTGATATTCAAGATTTGTTAGAACAAATCTATCCTCTAGAAATGATAAGTGAAGTATATGATAAGGAATTTGATCCTGGCAGAGCTAGAAATTATGATATTTTAGGTGAAGTATACGGCTTTACTAAAGCACAAGTTGAAAAAAACTTATCATCATTAAAATATGTCTATCCAGGCTATCAGTTTAATGGTAAGAATGGTGCATGTGAAGCCTTAAATAAGGTAATGAAAGAATTAAATGATAAATCAAAAGACAATCCAAAAATTTCAGCTATACTCTATCCTGGAAGTGGTACTTTTAACTATAGAGTTGTTAGAGGAACTGGAAGGCTTAGCCCCCACGCTTTTGGTATAGCTATCGATTTAAAAAGTGATAAAAGAGATTTCTGGAAATGGAGCAAAGCAGATAAAGGTTCTGAGCGTATTAAGGAATATCCTAAAGAGCTAGTCAAAACCTTTGAAGATAATAATTTCATATGGGGCGGTAAATGGGGTCATTTTGATATTTTACACTTTGAGTATCGACCTGAAATAATATTAAAAGCAAAATATTTTGGTAAAGAGTTTAATGAATCTATGCCCTGGTATGGTGATGCAATATCTGGAAATGAAAAAGTTCAAGAATATATAGCACTTATTGAAAACAAATTAGATTAGAAGAAAGAGGTTACAAAATGTCCAGATTTAAAAAAATACATAAATCTTTATTAATATCAATAATAATCTCTTCACAATTAACTTCCTCAGTTAATGCGTTAGATAGTGTAAACACTATTCAGAGTAAAAATACAAGAAATTACACTATAAAAAATCAAAAAGAAAATCAAATTGATGAAGAAGTAACTAACTTCGTTGCCAATATCTTTAATATTAAAAGTAAAGCAATTCAAACTAATGATTTAGATACTATGGAAAATATTTATGATACGAACACTAATGTAGGAAAATGTGCTTACGAATATGAAGTTAGAAAAGTTAAGTATATTAATAACTGGGCTGAGAAACAAGGTGTCAAATTTATTGATATTATCCCTAATGCAGTTATCAAAAGAGCTAAAACAAATGATTCTATAAGCACCTATACAGTTATGTGTAATACAGAGTATAAATATGTTTATTTAGATGAACCAGAAAAAGTAAATAGTTCCTACATAGGTACCTTTCATTATTTGCAATTAAAACACAAAGATGACGAGTGGTTAATCACAAAGGAATGGTATACTGATCCTTTTGCAGATTCCTTGAGTCTTGAAAATATAAAGACAGATTCAATTAAAGAATACATATTAAATCAGAAGGAAAGAGATTTTACTAATATAGATGATAGACGTAAAGGCGCTGTTGAATATGCTTTTAAATATTGTGGTTCTGCTTCTGACGGAGAAAATGATTATAAATACAATAAAAAATATAAAAACTTCAATCCTGAAGGTGGTGATTGTGCCAATTTTGCTTCACAAGTTTTATTTGAAGGTGGTAAATTTAAGAAGAATGGAAGTTGGAACTATAATAAAGGAGATGCTTCTGCATCATGGATTAATGCCGGTAAATTCACTCACTATATGTTATATAGTGGCAGAGCCTCTCTTATTTCTCATGGAAACTATGAAAAAGTTTATAAAGATTCTTATAAATTGCTACCTGGAGATTTTATTGCTTATGAAAAGAAAGGTGATATCACTCATGTGTCCATGGTTACAGGTGCGGATTCTAAAGGATATACTTTAGTAACTTGCCATAATACAGATAGACGAAGTGTACCATGGGATTTAGGTTGGAGTGACAAGCAAATGAAATTTTATCTTATAAGAGTTAACTATTAAAAATAATGCAAGAATTTAAGCTAACTAAGCTTAATTCTTGCATTATTACACTCCTCAATTATTTAAATAAATAACAATCAGCCCTTTACTGCTCCTGCTACTACTCCCTTCATTATATGCTTTTGACATACTAAATAGAAAATTACTATTGGAATAATAGCTAAAACTAAAAGTGCCATTAATGCTCCCATATCTACAGCACCATATCCTCCACGAAGATATTGAACTGCTACTGGAATTGTTTTATAGGTCTTACCTATAACTAAGTATGGTAATAAATAATCATTCCATATCCACATAGCGTTTAAAATAGATATTGTAACATATATTGGTTTAAGAAGAGGTACAACTATTAAGAAGAATGTCTGAAGAGGTGAACATCCATCAATAGTTGCAGCCTCTTCAATTTCAACAGGTATTGATTTAACAAAACCTGAGAACATGAAAATTGATAAACCTGCCCCAAATCCTAAATATAATACGATAATACCAATTGGGTTATCTATATGAATAGTATTTGCCACTTTTGTCATAGTAAACATAACCATTTGGAAAGGAACTATCATGGAAAAGGCAAATATATAATATAAACAACTAGTAAATTTTGATTTTACTCTTGTGATATACCATGCTGTCATAGAAGTAAAGATAACTATAGCAAGAGTTGAAAATACTGTAATAAACAATGATAATCCAAATGCTGCAAAGAAATTAGTTTTGTCAATACCATTTATAAAATTATCAAAGCCCACAAAAGTATCACTGTTTGGTAATGTAAATGGCTGATCACTTATATAAAGCTTTCCTTTAAAGGAATTGATGATTACAATGAAAATTGGTATTAAAAATGCAAATGCCAATATAGTTAATATGATATATAAAGAAATATGACTCTTTTTCTTAACACTACTAATCATTAGCTTTCAACCTCCTTCTTTCTAGTAAGCTTTAGTTGAATAAGCATAATAGCTACAACAATTATAAAGAAAATCACTGCTTTTGCTTGTCCAACACCTTCCCATCCAGGTCTTGAATAGAATGTTTTATAAATATCTAAAGCTAGCATAGAAGTTGCACCTGATGGAGCACCATCTGTTAATGCTAAGTTCTGATCAAATAACTTAAATGAATTAGATAATGTTAAGAAAAGGCAAATTGTAACTGATGGCATAACCATTGGAATCGTTACCTTTCTTAAAATTGTAAACTTTGAAGCACCATCAATTCTTGCTGCCTCAATTAAATCATCAGGAATATTTTGTATTCCTGCAATATATATTATCATCATATATCCTATTAATTGCCAATTCATTAATAGAATTAATCCCCAAAATCCGTACTTAGGATCATAGGTTAAGTTAAGTCCAAATTTGTATAAAATTCCATTTAAAAGTATCTGCCAAATATAACCTAAAACAATTCCACCTATTAGGTTAGGCATAAAAAATACAGTTCTAAAAATATTAGTTCCTTTTAAAGCTCTTGTTAATAGGTATGCTAAAGCAAAGGCAATAACATTAATACTTATTACTGAAACAACTGCAAATTTTACTGTAAATATTAATGCATTTATAAAATCATCATTTTCAAATGCTTTTATATAATTACTAAATCCAACGAAATGTGAATTACTTACTGTAGTAAACTTAGAAAAAGATAAGTAAATTCCCATTAGAAATGGTATTACAAAGGAAATTATGAAAGCAATAAGTGTTGGTAATACAAAAATAGGAAAATACTTTTTCATTGTTTTTTGCATATCATTTCATCCTCCTTTCAGTATACAAATATTATATTTTAGCTGTCAGTACATAAAATACTGACAGCTTATTTTAATTAATTTTGATTAGACTTTTCTGTCTTCCAAGCATCCTTAACTGTTGTAGTTACATAATTCCAGTCCTTAGTTCCTTGAACATATTCAAGTAAAGCATCACTAAATGTAGTTTTAAAGTTTTCAGATGGGAATGATTGGAATATCCAATTAACATTCTTTATATCCTTATTGTTCATATAATTTATAACTTCTTTAGATAATGGATCAGCTGGTTTTTCATCATCTTTAAAAGTATCAAATGGCGAAATAAATCCTAATTCATTAACAACATATTTCTTACCAACATCACTTGTAAATAACCAATTTATAAAGTCTTTAGACATTTTTTGTTTTTCGTCAGTAGCTTGACTATTAATTGCAAAATAGTTTTCTGTACCAACACATATACCTTGTTTAGCTTCATTCTTATTTCCATCATAAATAGGTAAGAATTTAATATCGTTTTCTTTAACAACATTTCCATCTACACCTTTAATTTGTGCCCATGCCCAGTTACCATTTTGAACCATAGCACAATTACCAAGAGCAAAATCTGCCATTGAATCATCAACAGACTTACTTCCTAATAATCCTTTATCTGTACAAGAATTATCTATATATAAGTCAAAAACTTTTTTATAATTATCAGCAAATGAAAAATCAACTGTCTTAGATTTTAATCCTTCATCTATTACGGAACCAGATCCTGCTTTTGCTTCAAACTCTTCATAGAAAGGTAAGTTGGCTAAGTGAGTATCCCATCTCCACCTATTACCTGTAGACATTGATGTTGAAGCAAATGCTCCTTGTATGCCAAGCTTGTCCTTATTAGCTTGTATATCTTCTGCTACAGCTTTTAACTTATCAAATCCCTTAATATCCGATACAGCTCTAATATCTGTTTTCTTGTCTGGTAAAGCTATATACTTTTGCATTATTGCATCATTATAAATAATTCCGTAACCTTCTACTGCATATGGTATACCATATACACCATCACCATCTGTAACTGCTAAAGACTTATCAACTAGATGGGAATATAAATCAGTATCTTTTAAATCAGCACAATAATCTTTCCAATTATTATATCCAGTAGGACCGTTAATTTGGAATACTGTTGGCGCTTCATCCTTTGACATTTCTGATTTTAAAGTCTCTTCATAAGTTCCACTTGCAGCTGTTTCAACCTTAACTTTTACTCCAGTCTCTTTTTCATAATCTTGTGCTATTTGAGCATAAACATCTGCAATCTCAGGTTTGAAGTTTAAAAAATAAATTTCCTTATCATCTGATTTTGAACCGTTTCCACAGCCAACAAAGCTACCAACCATCATTGAAGCAATTAAACCTAAAGCAACTAACTTTTTTCGTTTCATACCATAACCCCCTTAATAAACTGTAGTATGTATTATTACACTACTTAAGCAAATTTATATCAAGATATCAAAAAATTAAAATGATAACTTAATTGCAAAATTAAAATTTTGGACTTCTCATAATAAGAAGTTAATTACATAATAAATATATTTAAGTATTTCAAAAATATTCTTCTTTTATTTAAAATAAATATATTGGTATGTTTATCAAAGGTTTTGATTATTTTTAAAGCAAACTGTATTTTTAATTGTAATTATATACATTTAATGTTTTAATTTACATTATTTACCTTGTTTATATAGTACATCTTTTTCAGGTAAATTGCAAGCGTTTACAACAATTTTATAATCTAGTTATTTTATATAAGTTTATTGTCACTAATATATTTGTTATAATAATATTGATAGCTTAGAAAGGTGGACATTATGAATATTGATAGATTACTTAATTTTGTTTCAAATGCAGGAAAAATAATGCTTGAAAGTGGTGGAGAGATTTATCGAGTGGAAGAAACTATATCAATTATATGCAAGTCCTTTGATATAGAAGAAGCTAATTGTTTTGCTTCTCCTACAGTTGTAATTGTATCAATCTTTATAGAAGGTAAAATACATACTGCAGTAAAGAGAATTACAACTCGTGGTGTTAACTTAAATAAAGTACATAAAATTAATTCACTTTCAAGAGAAATCTATAATGATAGGCCTAGTATTGATTATTGCGAAAATAAACTAAAAGAAATTGACAAAAACGATTCCTATTCTTTTATAAGTACATTATTTTTTGCAGGTATTTCAACATCAGCTTTTACTATTTTATTTGGTGGTGGAATTAATGATTTTATATGTGCTTTTATAATAGGCATATTGGTTAAATTTATTTCAGTTATTCTTTGTAATACAAACTTAAATAATTTTTTTATAAATTGTCTCTGCGGTACTGTAATTACAATAGCAGCCATGATTTTTCTCAAGTTAAATATAATAAGTCAAATTGATAAACTTATTGCAGGTTCTATTATGCTTTTAGTACCAGGATTATTACTAACTAATTCACTTAGGGATATACTTGAAGGACAGCTTGTTTCAGGCTTAACTAAAGCTGGTGAAGCACTATTTATAGGTGTATCTACCGCTGCTGGAACTTTTTTCGCACTTCATATATTCATGCTACTAGGAGGACTTTAATATGATTTTAGAAGTGTTTGCAGCTTTCTGGGTTGCTTTTGGATTTGGTTATCTTTTTAATATAAAAGGTAAATATTTAATTTTAGCAGGTTTTGGAGGATCTATAGGCTGGTTTGCGTATAAACTTTCTTTGTATTTATATCTATCTGAAAGTTTAGCATTTTTTATTTCTGCAATATTTTTTAGTGTTTATTGCGAAATTGCAGCAAGAATATATCGTACTCCTTCTACTCTACTAAGTGTATGTGCATTAATACCTCTAGTTCCAGGGTATGGAATATACAAAAGTATTTATGCCTTTATGACTTCTGATTATGCTAATGCATTAGATTATGCACAAACAACTTTATTTGATGCTGGTGCTTTAGCATTAGGTGTTATATTAATTACAACTTTATTTAGAGGTTTTAGAAAGACCAAAAATAATAAAGGCTAGTTCATATAATCATATGAACTAGTCCTTTTTGCAATTAATTACTATCTCTTCCCCGCTAAGTTTCTATTATTCTTATAAAAAGCATACATTATGACTAAAACTGATACGACTGCACAAAAAATTATTGATTGTATAAATGGTGCTGCATTATATGAATCACCCTTCCAAAGACAATAGAAATCGACTTTAATATAAGTAGTTGGAAAACAATAAGCTAAATTCCTTATTAATTTAGGAAAATTGTCAGGTTCAACTCCAAACAATCCACTTAATATCATTATACCAAAATAGATAATCATAGTAACTGAAAAAGTTGGTGCAAACTTTTTAAATAAAAGAGCTATGCCATGAGCAAAAACAAAAAGTATAATTGTTAATATATATAGTAATAGTTAATATTATTGCAGCCCCAAAGTTTGGCAATTCATATTTTAATGTAAAATAATCAACAACAAAATATAAAATTAATGAAATTGTAACTAAGATAAGCTCAGCAATTAATTTAGAAATAAAAATTTCTCTTTCTTTATATCCAAACAATTTAAATCTTAGTGGAACATTCTTTTCTAAATCTTGTGAAAAAGTTGCTGCATATCCAACTAAAACTGATGCCATAGATATAATTGTACTACAGGAAATAACCAACTTTGTTATAGCTTGTTGTCTAAAATCTTCAGATATATTTCGCATAGCTGTAGCACCTAAAAAAGACGTCATAAAATCGGAAAAAATATTCCAAATATAATTGTAAATATATTGCCCTTTATATTTCTAAATTCGTACTTAATTAAATTTAAATTAAATAACCTTCTGTTCATCAGCTAATTCTCCTTCTTCACAGTTTTTATATCTATATTTTGCGTTAATAACCATTATCTCAATATCATTATTACTTCTCTTAAAATTCACGTTATTCTTAATTAGTAATTTTGATATTTCCATTTGATCATTTTCATCTTCACAAGATATTGCTATTAAGTGCCAGGAGACAATATTGTATTAAATCCTTTTAAAATATTTTTATTAAATTCATTATTATCTACTATAATTATTGAATTCCCACAATATTTTCTGAATAACTCATCTTTATTCCCATAATCAATTACACGTCCTTTTTCTATTATCAATAACTTATCGACAATTTGTTCAAGTTCCTCATAATAGTGTGAAACAATACATATTGTTGTTTCTTTGTTTTTAAACCAGCTGACAATCTTCTCCATAAGTTGTTGTCTAGTTTCAAAATCTAATCCAGATGTCACTTCATCAAAAAATACTAAAGGTGCATCCTGCATTAAAACAAGTATTATAGTCATTCTTTGCTTTTGTCCACCAGAAAGATTTTTAAATTTTTTATTCAAACAATTTTTAAAATCAAAAAAATCAATTAACTCTTGTAGCTTTTTATTTTTACTAACTTTTTCGCCTAGAATTCCTTCTATTATATATTCTATTTTCATAGTATCTACATAATTGTTTTCCTGCATGTGAACAGCCATTTCTTCAGGTTTTATATTACAATTAATCCTACCACTATATTTTGTTATTCCTAATATAGCTTTAACTAATGTTGATTTACCAGCTCCATTTGAACCAATTATTCCAACTCTCTCACCTTTATTTATAACTATTGGTCTATCTATTAAAAGAGCAGTTGTATTACCATAATCTACTCTAAGATTGTTTATTTCTAACATTTGGCTCATTCTCCTTTCCTTACTATGCTCTTATTATAAAATCTCAATGTGAATTTCATATGAAGATGGTATGTAGATTCTATATATATCATTTGAAATATAATACAGACTCTACTCCCTCATTTACATTCTCAACTTTAACTTCTAATTTTAATATATTTGCATAATAAGAAACAATATAAAGCCCTAAACCATGTCCCTTTTCATTCATATTACTTGAAACAAAAGCTTCAAAGATATGTGGTAAAATATCCTCATTTATATGTGATCCATAATTTAAAATCTTTAAGTATGAATTATTAAGTACGATATCAATTTTCCCCTCATTAGCTGTGTATTTTACAGCATTATTAACTAAATTATCTATAATCTTATATAATAGATCCCAATCTGATTTATAAATAACTTCATTAAGACTATTATTTAAATTTATCTCCTTATCTTGTATAGAAATATTATGATGATATAATGCATTCTCAACTAATTCACATACATTAACATCAGTGAAAGTAAGTTTTTTTACTACTTTATCTATATTTAAAATATCATCAATTATCTTTCTCATGCTAAGTATCTGTTCTTTAAGTTTAGGTAAATATTCTTTAGTATTTTTAAATTTACCAACTTCATTAATCATTCCGTCAGTAAGTAAAAGTGATGCCGCAACTGGGGTCTTTAACTGATGGGATGAAGCTCTTAAAAATACTTCTGCTCTTTCATTTTGCTTTTTCAATTGCACATTTTGATCATTTAATTTACTAAAGGCTTCATTAAGTTTTGTAAATAACTCCTTAAGAGTCCTTGATAAACTTGCAATTTCATCATTACTATCAAAAACTATTGGTTCAATATTTAAATTTAAATTATCTTTTATATTAGCAGCGTCATTAGATAGTGCTACTATAGGCTTAACTATTTTCTTTGAAAAGTAAATTATGGATATTAACACTATTAAGATAGTAACCCCTAAAATAGTAGGTAAACTTTGAAGTACAACTGGTTTTATTTCATCAATTTGTGGTGTCATGGTTGGCAGCATAGTAATAACAATATCATCTTCTCTGTTTGTAAAACCTAAATATGTTGTATAATAATTATTTTGATCTCTAGTATTATTCTGAAATATAAATGTATCATCAGAAATTGATAATGATTTTGATGATAGCTTTTCAAATCCATCATCCTTAACAACATTTTCTATTTTGACTTCAAAAGGTAAATTATTTTGATCTATAGTTGACTTTAATTTCTCTACAAATTCTTCATAAAACTCTGAATAATCTTTATCTTCATTGTTATCATTCATTCTACTCTTTAATTTATCAAAAATGCTTAATAATTGTTTATCAGTCAATGTTAATGTTAAATTTGCAAACTTATTATAAATATTAATGGTATTACCAGACTTAGGTATATCAAAAATATACGTAGTAGCTGGATTATTATTTTTAATTTCTTCATAGTTTTCTCCATCAATAAAACTTTGATGGATTTCTTTAACTGTTTGAAGATTGTTATTTTCCATATGCGATACATATAATGATGGCAGCATAAAAATAAAATATCCTATCAAAAGCAGTATTACGATTATTGAAATAATACAACTGTACCCAAAAGTTTTCTTGGAAAGATTCATTTAACTATCTCCTTATTATATTGATAGCCTACCCCTATTACTGTCTTTATATAATTTTTAGGTAGTTTCTTTCTTATATTTTTCACATGAGCATCGATTATTCTATCATTGCCACAATATTCCTCATCAAATATTTTAAGAATAAGGTTTTCTCTAGAAAAAACTTTATTAGGATTATTATACAATGTATCAAAAAGCAGAAATTCACTTA
>JAQXTC010000056.1 GCA_029219285.1 Clostridiaceae bacterium | reverse complement strand
ACTCCCAAGTAAATCATTCTGCCATTTCAGATGTTCTCGCTCTTCTTAATTTAATTTTGCATTTAATATCCAAACAAACTTATTTATTTGCACAAAACTTACACTAAAGCCTTGTAATTCAAAAATATCTTTTAGTTCTTCCTTGGTTGATGTGAACTGTTTCCTAAGTTCTTCTACTAAAGCATATTCTTTCTTTTCTTCAAGATCCTTTATAATATCAAGTCTTACTTGCTTATTCTCAAAAATAGTATCCGCAATTACTACACTACCTTTATTCTTTAATTTAATTTTGAATAATTCAACTGCTTCCATTTTTTCTAAAGGCGTTAAATTATGAAAGGCAAGAGAACTTATTATTCCATCTACAGAGTTATTGTCAATTGGTAAAGCAAGAAATGTACCACTTAAAAATTGCAAATCTGGATACTTTCCTTTGGCAATATTCCTTGTTTTTAAGTTTGGTTCAATTCCTACTGTGTCATATCCAAAATCATTAGCAATCTTAGTAAGATTACCAGTACCAGAACCTATGTCTATTATCTTAGCTCCCTTAAACTTAGACACCTGCTTAACTGTCTCATTCAAAATTTCCTTATAGTTTTTATATAATTCACTTAGCTCACCATTTTCCATGGCAAGTACTTCATCATATTTTTCAGCATAATCATCAAATAAGGCATTGAACCTAAAATCACTTAACTTTAAATTAAAATCATAAAGGTTTTGACTAAAGTACCTGTCACTTCTATCGGGAAGAATTACTACAATATTAGTATGTTTCTTAGATTTATAAGCTTGTTTAACAGCAGCAGCTACTGCTTCACCAGAAGATGAACCAGCTAGTATTCCTTCCTTTTTAGATAAAAGTCTTACATAATACATAGCTTCATCATCGGCTATTTTCTCTACTTCATCAATAATATCTTTATTAAAAACATTAGGTATAAAATGATTACCTATGCCTTCAACCTTATAACTTCCTGATTTTCCACCTCCTAAAATTGAACCATAAGGATCTGCTAAAACTATTTTTATATTAGGGTTTTGTTCTTTTAAATACTCAGCTATTCCTGTAATAGTTCCACCAGAACCAGCCCCTGCAACTAAAATATCAACTTTCCCATCTAAAGCGTCATAAATTTCTTTTCCTGTTTTTCTATGGGCATGTATATTGGCTTTATTATCAAATTGTCTTGCCATAAAGGAATTGGGAGTTTCCTTTAATAATTCCTCAGCTTTTTTAACTGCCCCTTCAATCCCATCTTCCGAAGGTGTTATTATTAGTTCAGCTCCCAAAGCTCTCATTAGTGTTTGTTTCTCAATAGAAAACTTTTCAGGAATTACAATTTTAAGCTTATAACCTTTTTCAAAGGCTGCCATAGCAAGTCCTATTCCTGTGTTACCTGCTGTAGCTTCAATTATTGTATAACCTTCTTTTAGTTCGCCTTTCTCTTCAGCTTCTTTAATTATTTCAATACCCACTCTATCCTTTATGCTTCCTCCAGGATTTAAATATTCAAGTTTAGCAAAGATATTAATATTTTTGTCTGGAGAAATATTATTAAGCTTTAAAAGCGGAGTATTACCTATTAAACTTCTTATATCATCAATATATTTCATATTTCTTACCTACCTTTAATTAAATCTTATACATTAAATTTTAAGTTGTAGTAAACATTTTATTTCCTTTTTACCGTACATTTCTACTTGTCTAATTTTCTTTTTCGCCATTTTACAAATCTCCTTTCTTTAAAAAAAGGACATACTTCAATTAGCGAAGTATGTCCTCTGGTATGTCCAGTCAGATATATAATAGTAATCATATAATAATTGTATGTATTAAAATGTAGTATATTTACACTAGTTTGTCAATATTTTCTATTATTTTTACAAAAAAAGTGCCTCTATAATCAAAGCTTCCTCTGATTACAGAGGCACTTTATTAAACTATTTTAAAACCATTTCTAATTCTGAAATATCCTCAGATAATTTATGTACTTTACCAGACTTAACAAATCCATACTTACTATATAAATTATAAGCCTTTACATTATTTTCTAAAATCCATAATGAAGGAGTCCCCTTACATTTAGACATTAAAAACTTCAGTATCTTTGTCCCATATCCCTTATGTTGCATCTCTGGAAGTATGTATAAATTTTCAATCATGTCCCCATCATCAATGGAGCCAATACCTACACCTTTATCCTCAACTAACATAAAAAGCTTCTTACCCTGTTCTACTTCATTCTTCAAATACTTAATTTGATTTTCTACACTATGCTGCTTAATAAAACTATCAGTGCAAAAATCCTTGTGGGAATCACACCAAGATAAAGAATGAATTCTTCCAGCTTCCTCGATATTTTTATCAGTTACCTGTACAATCATCAAGCCCCTCCTTAATTCAATCATAATATACGTTTTGCAATTATCTCATCTTCATCATATTCACCAGTTTCCTCCTTAATTCTTAATAATCCATTCTTATCTAATAACTCATAACAACGCCTTTTACTAAATAAACCAACGTGAATACAAATCACCCTCTTCGATTTACATAATTTAAATTATTTGACATATATTATAACATATAATTATTATCAAAAGAGGTAATCATGAAAAAACTAAATGATCATAACTTTTTTAAAGACAAAGCTCAAAGCTAATGAAGAATTAAGAGTTGTGGAAACTTTTCTTCGACTACGCTCAGAAAAAAATATAGAATAAAGGCGATGCTTTTGCACCGCCGTCAAAAAAATCCCCGCAGGATTTTTTCATATATTTTCAGAAACTCTGCAAGAGTTTCATCCTCCATTCTTAATTCTTCCCTCTTAATTCTTAATTATTTTTAATTCTTAATTTTTCCCTATTTCAACCTAAAGTTATTCTCTTTGTCTTTCGCAATCTCCACAGCATACCCTTTGCACATCTCATATATCCTAGACCCTACCCCTTCATCAACTCCCAGAATGTCTGCAAGCATAAGCTCACTGCTGATTATCATTGGCAAATGGTTTATATACCTGTAGTTAACAAGCTCAAAGCAAATGTTAAGATCTGATGATGTGATCCTGCCTTTAAACAGATCATCAATCAAAAGAATCTCTGCAGTTTGGTACTTAGATAGAGTTTTCTTATAGACTTCCTCATCTGTGATGTTCATCTTAAGCTTAGTTATAGTCTCCCTATAGCTCATGTAGACAATCTTTATGCCCTTTCTAAAAAAGTTCATGGCTAAGGCAATGGAGATGTGTGTCTTACCACCTCCAGGTTGTCCACAAAGCATAATGCTATTTTGCCTATTAGCTCTAATCTTATCAAAGTCGCTAAAGTAGGCAGTTGCCGTATCTTTAAGGCTTTTGGAAGACCTGTTCCACACTTTAAAATTGCCAAAGGTCAAATTGCAGTTTTCCAGGTTAATACCTGCTCTTTTCCATTGAGCTGCAACCCTTTCACGATTCCTACACTCGCAGCTTCTAGCTAGTGGTTGTCCATGTTCCTGAGGAATAAGAATCCACCCAGTATCGTGGCATATAGGGCACTTATATAAGCTCTCTTTCTGCACAGTCCCGTTCTGCTTTAGTAAGTTCTCTTGCCTTTGTCGGCTTAACGCCCTCAAATTCCCTATTATCTTTGCATATTGGTTCTCTTCTGCCATTGCCTACTTCCCCCTCCTTAAATCCATTAGCTGCCCAGTTTTTAAGAATGCCATTGATATAGCGCATATTAAGTTTATTAGCCCCTATAGCCTCATCAATAGCAGCTCTAACATGCTTCTCCTCATAAAGCCCAAGGGCTAAACTTAGGGCATTGAAATTTAATATGCCAGCCTTCCCAGTAATTTTTTCATAGTGGCTTAAAACCTTAGCAGCCTTTTCACAACTTCCATTTTCGTTTTCGCTTGCATTTTCTCTTATCTCTCTCTTTTTTTCTTTTTCTTCTTCTTCTTTCTTATTCTTATTCTGTTGCGTTACAGTAACGTTACATGATGCATCTGTAACGTTACACTTTAAATTGGTAACGTTACTATTATTTTTAGATATAGTTTCACTTTGTGGCTTGTCCATTTCTTTTTCTGTTTCCTTATTATTTAAAGAAATAATATTATCTGAAGATTCATTATTAGAAATTTCATCCTTATTAGAGTCCTTATCCGCAATTACTTCATCTTTATGTTTATTTCTAAACTTACTAACTCTTTTTCTTGTTTGTTGTTTAATTTTATCTAACCCTTCAACATTTTGATATGTCTCCCAATTAGTTATTCTTAAAACGCCATCTTCATCTCTTTCAATCATCTTATATTTACTTAAAACCCTAATTGCTTCATCAATACACTCTAAAGGTCTTGAAAATAAAGTAGCTAACATTTCATTAGTATACGGTTCATCCTCCATAAAATATAACTTACCACCATCATTAATTTTTGCTGTTTCACATAATAATCTTATCCAAACATAATTAATAACATCACGATGTGGTAAAGCATCAATAAATCTAAACTTTTTATTTTCAAACATGTCCACCATTACTTTTACCCATTTTACATCACACATCAGTATCCCTCTTTTCCATAACTCTCTTCAAAATAAACTTATTTAAGCCCGCCCAACTTGGAGTCCAATTATTTTCTCTACAAAATATAATGTATCTGTGAAATAACACAAGCCTCATAATGAAAACTCCTCTCAACCTCATTTTAAATTCTGTTGTCATTAATATATTTATGGTTTAATTTTGTAAACCTTCAAAGACTAATTTGACACCTTTAGCCTTAATTTTAATTTTGCATGTATGAAATTTATATTCTTATAAATTCCTTATAATCTATATTGTTCATATCACAATAGTTAATTATTTTCCCCAAGAATTTTCTGCCTCCAATGCTACTACCATTAATTACTCTACATAGCGTACTTTGTGATATTTCTAGTGTAAGAGCACAATTTTTTCTACTCCCATCAAAATATTCTTCAATAAATTTCTCCATTCCTTTTGAATTATCAAACATGTTTTTACCCCCTTAAAATTTATAAAATGCTGTATTGCATCTCTGAAATTATTATATATCCAATATTTAACAATTACAACAGTATTATGTATTTTTGTGTAACTTTTTATTGCATATATGCAATTCCAGTTGTAAAATTAATACAAATGATATTTTATATTGATATTAGATATTAAATGTAGATGTTTTTTGTAAAACCTTAATACAGATGTTAATTTACAGAGGAGATTTTTCATATGTTCAACCCAGAATTGCTGTCAAAAATCATTTCCAAAGCTAAAGGTGATAGAACCTTAACAGAGTTTGCCAAGGAATGTAAAATAAGTACAGGTAACCTTTCTAAAATTGTGAATAAAGTCAGTGGGCAAGCACCTTATCCAGCCACCTTAAAAAAAATTGCCGATCATGCTTATAATAATGTAACTTTTTTTGACCTTATGGACGCTTCAGGATATACTACAGATAATTTAATTAATCCCAAGGATAAAATAGACGTGGAAGAAAAATTGAAAAAATTAAAGGCAGATATTATTAACCATCCTGATCAAGTAGTTTTTTCCGGACAACCCTTAAATAAAGATACAATAGAAAATCTGGTACATATACTTGACTTTACTATTGACCAAACAACTTTTTGTGCATCAAAAAAATAGGAAAACATTATAAAAATGCTTTCCTATTTTAGATATGTTCTTTAAGTACTAATTCATATACTTTACCCATATTTTCATAGTACTTTACTATATTAAAATTCTTATTGCAAATCTTAATTTTACCTTGCTTCTTAAAAGAATCTAAAGGCTCTTCCATCCAATTATAATTTTTGTATACATTAGGTGTAATAATAAATTTTTCCCCCGCTTTATCAGCAATAACCTTATCTATATCATCACTTTTTAATAATTCATTTTTTATATTTTCATATTCAATTTCTCTTATCAATAATATTTTCACCTCAAAGTTATAATTTTAATACTTTAATAAAGCTTTACTCTTTGTCATTATTGCCACTTCTACTTTTTTTATACATACCTTTATTAATACGTTCTAATCTATTTTTAAAGCTACTTTCCATTCCTTCTTCTGTTGGTCTATAATACTTTTTACCACAAAGTGAATCAGGTAAACACTGCATAGTAGTTAATTTATCATTAAAGTTATGTGCGTACTGATAACCTTCACCATAATGCAACTCTTTCATAAGTTTAGTTGGTGCATTTCTAATTTGTAATGGTACTGGCTCTGATAAATGCTCTAAAGCGTCCTTTTTAGCCTCTTCATATGCAACATACAAGGAATTAGATTTAGGAGCAAGAGACATATAAACTACTGCTTCAGTCAAATTAACTGAGCATTCAGGCATACCAATAAAGTGACAAGCTTCATAAGCGGCAATGGAAATCTGTAGAGCACTCGGATCTGCAAGTCCTATATCTTCACTAGCAAATCTTGTTACTCTTCTGGCTATATAAATAGGATCTTCCCCTGCCTCTAGCATTCTTGAAAGCCAATAAACAGCTGCATCGGGATCTGAATTTCTCATAGATTTATGTAATGCAGAAATTAAATTATAATGTTCTTCGCCATTCTTATCGTATAATAATGATTTTTTCGAAGTGCACTGTTCTATAGTTTCTTTGGTAACAGTAACCTTGCCATTACTATCTAACTCGCCATTAAATACAACCATTTCTAAAGTTGATAAAGCGCTTCTTGCATCACCATTAGCAAATTCAGCAATAATATAAAGCATTTCCTCCGAAATATCTACCTCTTGATTGCCAAAGCCTCGCTTATCCTTTAAGGCGTTTTTTAGCAGTTTAATTAAGTTATCAGTAGTAAGCTCCTTTAACACAAATACTTTACACCTTGATAAAAGGGCACTATTTATTTCAAATGAAGGATTTTCTGTTGTGGCACCAATTAAAATTATGCTGCCCTTCTCTACAAAGGGTAGAAACGCATCTTGCTGTGCTTTATTGAATCTATGTATTTCATCAACAAAGACTATGGTTTTTTCGCCAAACAAGCGATTGTTCTCTGCCTGTTCCATTACCTTTTTAATCTCTTTTATGCCACTAGTTACAGCTGAAAAATTTATAAAGGATGCTTTAGTTTTGCTAGCTATTATACGAGCTAACGTCGTTTTACCTACTCCTGGTGGTCCCCAAAAAATCATGGATGTTATTATATCATTTTCAATTAAATTTCTAAGCACCTTCCCCTTACTCAATAAATGTTCTTGGCCAACATACTCTTCTAAATTTTGTGGACGCAACTTAGAAGCTAATGGCTGCATAACCTGCTGTTCAAATAATGTCATTTGTCTCACTTTCTCCACCTCCTAATTTCAATCATATATTTATAATTTTACCACAACAGAACAAATGTTTGTAGTAGATGGAATATACCATCCTATTATCTAGTATTTTACTTTTATGTAAAATAATCTTATAATGATAGGTGCATTTGTTTTTTTTGGGGGGAAACAACTAATGGTTACTTTTAAAAATACATTAATTTTAAATTCGTTAATTATACTTTCATTTGCACTAGTTGGATGTTCTAACTCAACAGTTACCAATGAACTTTCAACTCCACTTTCACATAACATATATAAATCTATAGATAAAACTGATGCTAATGTATTATCTATAATAAATCCTACCGGTAATGTTAACATAACTAATTCATCAACTGATGATTTAGATGTTAGTGTGAATTTTATAGAATCCAATTCTATACCTAATATTGATGAAAAGCTTAAAGATATCGAAATTGTTCCAAAGTCCAAAAATGGTGTGCTTCTTTTAGAACCATTATCAGTAACTGATAGTTCAAAAGATTATTGGCAATCTCTAGATGAAAACCCAATGAGTAATAACATAAGTATAGATTTTAATATAAAAATCCCAAGTTCAATTAAAGAAGTACGTATATATAATAATATAGGGGAAATAAACTTAACGAATATATCTGCTGAAATCTACGCTCAAACCGATGTAGGAACTATAACTGGCGATAATCTTAGTCCTTTAGGTTCTTCAACTTTTAAAGTTAATGTTCCCAAAAGTGATGATGATAACACTAACTTAAGTATAAATCTTAACTTTTTAAATCTTAGTTATGCTAAAGAAATCTCAGCTAGTTCAAATTCTGGCGATATAGTTTTAAATATTCCTAAGAATGCTGATTATAATAAATTCGAAATTCCAACAAATGAAGAGCAAAATAAATATCCTTTTGCCACTTACTCTAATGATCAATTTTCTTTTCTTAAAACAATATGTTTTGCAGAATTAAATAAAATAGATGATTTTGATGATCGAACTCTTATTACTACTGCAATAAATGATAAGGAGCATGGCTCTGTGATAATTAAGAGTTAATAATTAAGAATTAAGAATTGAGGAAAAAAGGAAGTTTTGACAAACTTCCTTTTTTACATTACTTCCTCAAACTTATCAAATATCTATCTTTATTCTCTTTTCCCTCCAAAAACATTAGAGATATTTTTCACTACTTTTGTCCATTTTCTATATTTTATCGGAATGAAATGTAGTTTATATTTATTTGCATAAACCTTGGCATTAGAATTTTCATAACTGTGAATTATTGCATTTTCACAACAAAATGCTGGCCATTTAATATTTATATCAGGGTTTTCGATAATTATACTCTTTAATTCAGTACAACCATGAAATACCCAAATGTCCATATACTTCACACTTGCAGGTATCACTATTTCTCTAAGGCCAGTGTACCCAAATAAAGACTGATTTAAACACTCTACTTGCTCTGGAATATTAATCTTTATTAGATTAGTACATCCCATAAAAGCATTATCGCCAATGTACTTTAAACTATTAGGCAAATATATTTCCTCCAGCGAAGATATGCCTTTTCTATCAAGTGGATTTATAGAAAAAGCTGCACTAGCAATGCCTACGGTCCCTTCCTTTACGCTATATTGCTTATCAATGCCTTCTTCCGCTTTAATAAGCCACTTATCAAGATATAAGGCATGATTTTTCCATTTACGCTTATCATTAAAAAATGCTGTATCATTAAAAGCATTTTGTTTAATACTCTTCAAATCCTTAGGAATTTCTATTTTATTAAGGCTTGTACAGCCCTCAAAAGCTTCTCTATCAATAACTGTTACGCTATTAGGACACCTTATTTCTTTAAGATTAGTCAAATTTCTAAAGCCATTAATTCTTTTAATTCCATAAGGTAATTTAATTGTACTAAGACTCTTACACCCTAAAAAAACATTATTGCCAAATTTACATACTGCTTCAGGAAATCTTATATTAACTAAGGCACTGCAATCTTTAAATGCTTCATTTCCTATGTAATTTACTGAAGAATGAATATAAATAGACGTTAATTTATTGCATCCGTCAAAAGCATTATCTGCTATGCCAACCGTGCCATCTTTAGCAAAAAATTCTCCCTCATAATTATCTCTAACCTTGATAAGCCAATTATTAATATACAAGGCATTATTCTTCCAGTTACTCTCCTCTTCATAAAGGCACGTAGTTTTAAATGCATTCTTGCCGATGTTTTTAATCTCTCCTTTAAAAGTCACTTTGTTAAGATTACTACAACCATAGAAAGCTTCATTCCCTATGATTTCCACACTTTTAGGAATTATCAGTTCACTTAAATCTTCGCAATTTAGAAATGCTCTCTTGGCTATTATATTAATTTTTTTATCGCCTAAATACTCAGGTATAATCCATGTGTCAACTATTGGCATAATAGCCTCATTACTTGCTAAATCATCAGTTTTATAATGAATTAAATTTTCTCCATCATCAGTAAGACCTCTAGATCTATAAGCCATTAGTTTATTAAGGCCACCCCTATCTATATCCATACTAGCTTGATATCTTTGATAATCCTTTTCTAATTCATTTGCCCTCTCATGACTAATAACAGAATTATTTTTTTCTTTATCAAAATATCCATAAATCCCATTAATAAATCCTACTCTATCTTCCCATAAATCAAACATCAAATCCCCCTCAACAATTATGTTTTTAATTAGTTAAATATATATAATTATATCATTATTTTGCCTACATTCTCTTTGCGTTTATTACTTTTTTATCCAATTTATGATATAATTTATTTGCTAGTATTACAATTACATTTTTTTAAGGGGGGAACGCATATATGACAATTAAAATGGAAAGGATAGCTATTTTATATGTTGTGTATGTGTTATTCCCGAATATGAAAACAAGGGGATTGGCCAAAAAGCTGTAAAGTTTTTAGAATCACAATTTCCTGAAGCTAAGCACTGGTCTTTAGAAACGCCTGCGGACAAGCTTAGAAATCATCATTTCTATAAAAAGCTTGGCTATAACATCACCAAAAAATACATGGATGGGCCGGTAAAAATAGTTTTATTTGAAAAGGACGTTTAAAAGTCAGCAAAAATCTCTGCTGACTTTTTTATAACTGAAACGTTTACGCCAGTATTTTTATCAACTATTACTTGGAATCCTCTCAATACACCTTGAGTAAATTTAACTTCAAATCTTTTATCTTTTTCCATTCTTAATACCCTCCTCCTGTTTTTATATTATACCATAAATCAATATATTAG
>JAQXTC010000055.1 GCA_029219285.1 Clostridiaceae bacterium | reverse complement strand
GATACATTATGTTCTTTTACGAATTCTTTTACTTCACTTATCTTAATTTTAAATACCTCTATTTCTTCATCATCTTCCTGATTATAATTATTTATTTCTCCCGCAACTACCATTTTTACAACTGCAGTCGTTTGATATGTTAATCCAACAGAAGTATAACTTGGTTTTAAAATTACTTCATATTTCTTACATGTTAAACCTGTTTCTTCAAATAATTCTCTTCTGGCAGCTTCTTCTAGAGTTTCACCTGGATCTACCATTCCTGCAGGCAATTCATATAAATAATCAGATATAGCCGGTCGATATTGCTTTAACATAACAACATAGCCATCTTCTGTTACTGGAATTATCATAACGCCATCACATACATCATGATTTTTTGTTACACACGAAAGATTTTCTCTATTTCTTCTGCTAGCTACAAAATAATCTTTAGGTTTACCTTTTCTATTTATTAATTTTAACTTATACATATTTAAAAATTTGCAATTAGTTAGTTGAACTATATCTATTAACTTCATTTAAATATTCCTCCCCTAAACACATTTTTCTAAACTTGCATTTTCTACATTTCTTTAAATTGTCAGATTTTATAAAATAATCTTTATCCCTTGGTATATTTAATTCTTTATCAATTAAAAAAGCATTTATCACATTTAAATCTTGCTGTACTTTTTTCTTTATATATTCTATATCCTCACCTGTAAATATATATTCTATATTTTCTTCATATAGCAAATATTCAACTCTTCCTTTTATTTTTTCCAAAGGAACATTATACTTTTCCATTACATACAGTGCATAAACTAACACCTGATCTCTATCAAATTCACCGACTTTACCTGTTTTCCAATCTACTATAACATAGTTTCCTTCTTTATCTATGTATAAAGCATCAATAAGCGCAAATACCTTTACCCCAGATATAAATATAAAATCAAACTTTCCTTCATCTAATTCTAAAATATTAGTAGCCTCTAGCTTAATTTCATTATATGTCTTACACCGAAAAAAATTATCTATACATAAATTTATTCTTTCTTTTATTTGATCAATAGTTTCCTTTTCAAGCTTATTTCCATAATAATACTCTTGTAACATTTCACCTTTAGGATACTCATCCCATTCACCTGTCCTTAGTTTTTCAACACTGCTTTTCACTCCCATATTCAGTATACTTCTCATATAATCTTTTATATTGATTATTTTCTCTTCATTCGTATTATTCTCTATAATTTTCTTTATTACAATATGCAGCTTATCTCCAAACATAAGATATATATTTGTTAGCTTTTTTAACCTCCAAGCAAGCTTTTGCTCATCTGTGGATTCATAAATCCAACCGTTATGTGAACCATAATAAGTGTAATAATATTCTCTGAAGCAATTATCAATTGCTTTCATCTTAGATATACTCCAAGACTTTTCTGGATATTCTTTTATTTCAAATCCACCTGCCAAAGCCACTCCCCCTTTACTTGTCTCTTCTATTATACTCCTCTCTATAATTATATTAATCTAAATAGCTATTTCTTAATAATATTTTAATTAGCTGTAATTTGAATATACTTCTTATTCTGCACCTAGAACAAAAAATTATTACATAATTTTTTATTATAATTTTCATCAAAAGTTCTGAGATTAATTGATAATTTTATAAAAGATGGTAAAATACATAATGTCGGTATTTTTTTAAACTGAACTTTTTATTATTAATATTTTACCGAATTATATCCATGAAGGAATAAGAACGGAGGAGTAAAAATGAATACAACAAAAACAAAGAAAAAACAAATTTTAGGAGTAAGACAATTAACACTAGTAGGTATGTTATCTGGAATATGTATATTTCTTGGATTAACTAGACTTGGATTTATACCACTACCTTTTATGAATGCCACAATAATGCAAATACCTGTAATTATAGGTGCTATTGTTGAAGGCCCAATTGTAGGTGCTATAGTAGGATTAGTCTTTGGATTATTCTCAATGTATCAAAGTTTTACTGCACCAACATCTGTCTTATCAATTGCATTTATGAATCCAATAGTAGCAATTATCCCTAGAGTTTTAATTGGTATAGTTTCATATTATGTATATAAATTTATCAAAGCAAAATTTAATAAAATAAAACTTTCTTATGGACTTGCTTCCATCGCAGGAACATTAACAAACACTATTGGAGTGTTAGGACTTGTTTATGTATTTTATATTGAACAATATGCAGAAGCAAATAAAATAACTACTGATGCTGTTGCAGGAATGATTGGAAGTATTATTCTTACAAATGGTATTCCTGAAGCTGTGATTTCTGCAATTATAGTTGTTCCAGTAGTAACTGGCTTAATGAAATTTTACAAAAGAAAAAACTAAATTATGATTAAATTTTATTTTTAAGTTAATACTAGTACGTTTTTTAAATAAAACTAATGCATGTACATTTTTCCTTAATTGCCTCTTAAAACACAGTTTATATGTTTTGTGTTTGCACAAAATAATATTGCAAAGCAGAAATGCTTAGCAAATAAAAATCTACTATGTAGAGGAGGAATTTATATGTCATACAACAAAGCATTAGTACCAGAAGCTAAAAACGGGTTATCAAAATTCAAAAATGAAGTAGCCAATGAAATGGGTGTTCCATTTACTGATTACAATGGAAACCTTTCTTCAAAACAATGCGGAAGTGTTGGCGGAGAAATGGTTAAAAGAATGGTAGAACAATACGAATCAGGAATTAAATAATTATAACAAGTAAACAAACAAGGTCATGGATTGAATCCATGACCTTTCATTATTTTAATTCCATTCAACATCTGCTTCTGATAAGATATCATATATTCCATATTCGTAGATATTTAAGTTGATTTCACTCTTTAATAACTTTGCTATTATATCATCTTTTTCTTCCTGTAAAAGTCCAGATTGCTGAATATTTTCTATAAAACTATCTAATTTATATATCTGACATTCTCCATCTTCCACACCATTTATTATGCCAACATCATTTATTTGGGTATAGACATCAAATAACCCATCACCATACGGCTCAACTTCATCAAGCATCTCATTATAATAATAATTATAAATATATCCCCTTGCCTTATCCACTTCTACAAAACCTACTAATTTTCCACTTGGCATTAAAACAACATAATTATTCACTGGCGTAATATATTCCATACAAAAAGACCTCCTAAAAAACAAGTAAGATTCTTATCTGTTGTCCTACTTATTTTTTGTAGAAGAAGGTCTTTGTATACAAGCTATTTTTACCTTGAATAAAGTATTAATTCATTGTTTTCTGAGTCTACTACTACCTTTGAACCATAATGAACATCACCTTTAATAATTTTTCTCGCAAGGTTATTTTCTAGGGTATTTTGGATATATCTCTTAAGTGGTCTAGCTCCATACACCACATCATATCCTTCTCTAACTAAGATATCTTTTGCCTTATCTGTTACCTCTAATTCTATATTCCTATCTTTTAATCTTTCCCTAACTTCATCTAAGAAAATATCTATTATCTTTTTAATTCCTTGTTCTGATAAAGGCTTAAACATAATTATATCGTCCACTCTATTTAAAAATTCTGGTTTAAACTTAGCTTTTAAACTATTCATAACCATTGTTTTACTTTCTTCATTGATTTCATCTTCACTAGTATTATCTAGAAGATATTGTGATCCGATATTTGATGTCATAATTATAATTGTATTTTTAAAATCTACAGTCTTACCTTGATTGTCTGTAAGTCTTCCGTCATCCAAAATTTGTAAAAATATATTAAAAACATCTGGATGTGCTTTTTCTATTTCATCAAAAAGTATAACTGAATAAGGTTTTCTTCTAACAGCTTCTGTTAATTGACCACCTTGTTCATATCCAACATATCCTGGAGGAGCTCCAACAAGTCTAGACACTGTATGTTTTTCCATATATTCTGACATATCAATTCTTATCATTGCCTCTTCACTATCAAATAGTGTTCTTGCTAGAGTCTTTGCAAGTTCAGTTTTACCGACTCCAGTTGGTCCAAGGAATATAAATGAACCAATTGGTTTATTTTCATCCTTAAGTCCAGATCTAGCTCTTAAAATTGCATTAGCAACTGATTCAACAGCTCTATCTTGCCCTATAACTCTACTCTGAAGTTCATCATCAAGTCGTAATAATTTTTCTCTTTCACCTTCTAAAAGATTAGCAACAGGAATACCAGTCCACTTTGATAATACTTGTGATATTTCATTCTCTGTAACTTCTTCTTTTAACAAGGCACCTTCATAATTTTCTCTAACTTCTTCTTCTTTTTGTTTAATTTGTTCCTCTATGGCTGGAATTGTAGAATATCTAAGTTCTGCCACCTTATTATAATCATAATCTCTTTCGTATTTCTCTATTTCTCCTCGAGCTTCATCAAGTTTTGATTTTAATTCTCTAATGGCTGTAATATGAGATTTTTCTTTTTCATATTTTGCAGTCATTTCGTCATCTTTTTCCTTAAGTTCTGCAAGTTCCTTATTTAAATCGATTAAACGTTTTTTAGACCCTTCATCACTTTCTTTTTCTAAGGCTTCTTTTTCTATTTCTAATTGGAACTTCTTTCTTCTTATTACATCCAATTCTGTTGGAAGTGAATCAATTTCTGATCTTATCATTGAACCAGCTTCATCTATTAAATCAATAGCTTTATCAGGTTCATACCTTCCTTGAATATACCTATCAGAGAGTTTTGCAGCAGCTACTATTGCATTATCATGGATTCTAATACCATGATGTATTTCAAACTTTTCTTTCAAACCTCTTAGTATAGAAATTGTATCCTCAACAGAAGGTTCATCAACAATTACTGTTTGGAATCTTCTCTCTAAAGCCTTATCCTTTTCTATATATTGTCTATATTCATCAAAAGTCGTTGCACCTATACAATGAAGTTCTCCTCTAGCAAGTAATGGTTTTATAAGATTTCCTGCATCCATTGCACCATCAGTCTTACCAGCACCAACAATAGTATGAATTTCATCTATGAATAAAATGATTCTTCCCTCACTACTTTGTACTTCTTTTAGAACCGCTTTTAATCGTTCTTCAAATTCACCTCTATATTTAGCACCGGCTATTAACGAACCCATATCCAAAGAGAAGATTATTTTATCCTTTAATCCTTCCGGAACATCACCTCTTACTATTCTTTCAGCTAATCCTTCAACTATTGCAGTTTTACCTACACCTGGCTCACCAATAAGTACAGGATTATTTTTTGTCCTTCTTGATAAAATTCTTATAGTTCTTCTTATTTCTTCATCTCTACCTATTACGGGATCCAATTTATGCTTCTTAGCAAGCTCAACTAAATTAGTACCATATTTAGCAAGAGCATCATAAGTTCCTTCTGGATCTTGAGTTTCCACTCTTTGATTTCCACGAACTTCTTGTAACTTCTTCATAAAATCTTTTTTTGTAATATTATATTGTTTTAAAATCTCGCCAACTGCACCATTTTTATCGACATCCATAATGGCAAGCATTAAATGTTCAACACTTATATATGAATCCTCGAACTTTTTTGATATTTCTTCTGCCTTTACTAAGACCTCATCTACTTGTCTTGTTATATATACTCCTGAAGAATTAGCCCCATCACCAAGTACTTTAGGCATAGAATTTAATTTATTTTTTATAGTCTGTTTAATTGATTTTATATTAACATCCATCTTAGTAAATAAGTTTGGTATTAATCCATCATCTTGTTCCATAAGAGCAGCAAAAAGATGAATTACTTCTATTTGTTGATGATTAAATTTTACAGCTGTTAAATTTGCATCATTAAGAGTCTGTTGAACTCTTAGTGTCATCTTATCTACGTTCATAAAACTACTCCTCCTTAAACTAATAATAGTTTTTTCTATATTCTTATAATAATACTAAAGTCAAAGAAAGTCAAAGATTATTTTTGACTTTTATATTATAAATAAAAGAAGGTATACCTGACTTCAGATATACCTTCTTTTTTATAAAGTTTTTCTATTTTCCATAGCTAATGAGAAATATTTAATAGAATCTTTTATATCCCCAAGATTATAGTACATATTACCCATTTCTAAATATCTTTTATTTCTTTCTCTCTTATTTCCACATTTAAATAGCGAATCTAAAGAAAGATTCATATACATTTCTGCTGCTCTATTCTGTCCTTGTTTTTGAAGAATGCTGCCTTTATAATAATATCCTTTTTCAATATAATTTATATTATTTGTCTCTATTGCTAAATCTAAAGCTTTATCTGTTAAATCATAGGCTTTTTCATATTGTTTGTATTCAAACAATATACTTATACACTTATTAAGAAATACAACATAATTTTCTTTATCTTTTTCTGGATAACATTCTACAGCTTCATCAATATTTTTCAAAGCTTCTTCTTTGTTAGCAATCATAAAATAAGCTTTTCCGTATGCAGCTTTCGATTCAGCAATTAATTTTTGATTACCGTTAGCATAATTCATAGATTTTTCTATACATACTTTTACATTTTCTTTATTTAAAACAATACTATATACTGAATAATCCTTGCAAATATTAAACTTTAATTTATCGTCATCTGTATCTTTAGCTTTTTCCATAGCTTCAGTCAATAATTCATATCCCTCTTCTATTTCGTTGCTTAAGCAATAACATAATCCTTCATAATAACAAACTTTAGAATATAATGAATTCTTCACATTTGTATCTTTTATGACTTTTCTAAGCCTACTATAATAAGCAATTGCTCCTCTGAATTCCTTATTTTTTAATAAGAAATTAGCCATATCATCAAGATAAATTATAGTATTTTCTACAGTATTATTTTTTTGATATAAATCATAGTATTGAGACACTATTGTCTCAATCTTTTCATATTCTTCTCTATCTAAATAATAATTAAATAATATATGGATAAGTTCGAATGCTAACTCAAGGTACTCATAATCTTCTGCATAAAACAAATTATGTTTTATACTTTCTTCTAAAGAATCATCTTTATAATTGCTTGCTTTAATAAGTTTTAAATTATTAAGAATTTGTTCATATACATCTTGAATCAAATAATCATAATCAACATCAATTTTAGAAGCTACATATTCTATTATTTCTTTATCCGCTTTAACTTTCCCATTTTCAATACAACTCATTTTTGAAATAGATATTCTATCTTGACAAAGTTGTTTTAAAGTTATTCCTTTATATATTCTCGCTCTTTTTATTTTTTCCCCAGTAGACAATATTTCCATAATATAATCACCCATCTAACTCTAGTTTTCTATAATTTTTAACTTTCTAAATAACTGAACACCTTCATCTAAATATCTACTTGCTGTTTCAATTTCCTTTTTATCGGTGTAGTATTTTGCTATCATTATTGCTAACCCTGCAGCTCTTTCTAAAGCTTCTTTACTCTTTGCGTAGCCATATGTTTCAACTAAGATATCTTCTGCTTTTTTATATTCTTCTCTAATAATATAAATTCTATATCTAACTAAATTATAATCAATTCTTCCTTGAATATTATCTTCAGTAATATCGTTGTAAATGTCCTCCAATAACCTTTCGCATTTATCAATATTCTTTAACTTTAAGTGGTTTTTGCATATATTTAAATTAGTTTCAACAATTTTCACTTTATCATTTGGTGAAATATTTTCCTTAGCTAACTTATAACGCTTAAATGATTCATCAAAATTTTCGAATTTAAAGAATAATTTACCCAAGTTATTTTCAATTTCAGTAACATTCTTTAAATGTTGAATTTCATTATAAACTTCTAAAGTCTTACTTGAATATTTTAACGCATTTGAAATATCTTCATTTTCGCCATACATTTCAGATATTTTCAATAGATTTTTAGCATATGTTTCTTTATCATATACTCCATTAAATCTTTCTTTTGCTAAATATGCATATTCCTTAGATCTTTCTAAATCTTCTACTAAGAAAAATGCTCTAGACATAAAATAATATATTTCCCCAATTAAATATTCGTTTCCAATATGATTATCAAGATAAACTTTTTCAGCTTGTCTTAAATAACTACATGCTGAATGATATGAGTTTAATTTAAGAGTAATTATTCCAAGGTTTAAAAAGGTTAATACTATTTCTTCGTATTTGTTATTTTTTATAAAAATAATATTAGAAGATAAGAAGAATTGTTGAGCTAAATCTAAATTACCTTTAGAAACATTTACTTTTCCTCTAAGAAAAAGTACTTTAGCTTTTCTATACTCCAAATTATATTTCTCTGCATAATCATAAGCTAAATCTATATATGATTCTGCTTTTTCATAATTTCCATTTAATATGTAGGATTGAGCCAGATCAGAATAGTACTTACTTATTTTTTCTGCTTGACTATCTTCAGATTCTATCAAATATTCTACTGTAGTATTCAAATTTAGTGATAAATATTCTAATAAGTCCATTGATGGATTAGATCTACCGGACTCAACTAAGCTTATTTGACCTGGAGTTATTCTATCCTTAGCCAAGTCTTTCAATGTCATATTTAATGCTTTTCTCTTTTTCTTTATCTTTTCCCCTAATGAAAGAATTTCCATCTTTTTGTACCCTCACCTTTTTAAATATTATTATTATTTGAAAATAATTCATTAATTTGATAAGTAAATTATAACATAAATTTGTAAAAGTAAGCAACATAATGTAAAAGAATTAGAAATTTTTCCCTAGAATTTTGTTGAATAAATGGAAAATGGAGCTATTCACTCCATTTTTGATAATTAGTAAAAACGTGACATCATACTATCATATGAATCTTCAGCAAGATTCATCATTCTTTGTCCTGCTCTTTTAACATTTTTTTGAGTTTTTCTATCAAGTTGTGGCATAACCATCATTCCAACAGTAGTTCCAACAACTAATCCTGTTACCATTCC
>JAQXTC010000054.1 GCA_029219285.1 Clostridiaceae bacterium | reverse complement strand
GAATAGATGTGATCTTGAATGATAAGAAACGACTAGATATCATTCAATAAAAAATAAAATTTAATATTACTGAAATACAATAAGTACATTTTTTTTTAGTAAATCATAATTATTTTAATGGATATCTAGATCTTAAATATATTGAGGAAGATAGTTACTATCCAATAATAGATTTTTCCACATTAAAAAAAATAATTGTAGACAAAAAAGTACCTTGTTGGGAATTTAATAAGGAAAAAGAAGTATATAAAAAAGTAGAGCTTGATATTAAAAGTGGAAAAGAACTAGAACATTATTTAAAGTATCAAATTAATGGATTGATAAGTTGGGAGAAACCAACATATCAATTGTTGGAGGATAAGATATTATTTAGAATACAAAAACCTTTGAAAATAGAATAGTAATTACATATAAATATTTTTAAAAGAGTGCAGATAAGTGTCTACACTCTTTTAATGGATTAAACTATTGTAATAGATACTTCAGTATTAGTTATCCATTCAACTCTTACTATATCATGTGGACTAGCATTTAATTGGCCTTTTAGATATCTACCAAGGGGCCTTAAACCATTAGAACTAGTTAAATTTTTTCCGTATTCATTATTACAACCTTGAGTACCAGTAGCTTTTACATTAAAGTTTTGTCCTTGAACTGAAAATTCAGTTCCATCATTGAAAAGATTTAAGTTTCTAGCAATATTTATAGGAATCGGTATGTATACTTCATCAGGATGTCTATGACGAGTTCCATCTCTGCTAGTAGTCCCCCAATTTAAATGTACAGGTAATAATTCCACTTCAAAATAATCTCCAGCAACTGCCATAAAAATTCCTCCCCATAAAATTAATTACTATATTATAACATAAATAGGATAAAAAACAAGAACATTATGCATAAATTTTACAAATAACTAAATAATAAGTATTGGATAAAAAAATAAACAAGTTTGATAAAAATGCAGCAATCTATTGCGAGAGATGATATAATACTCTCAGGAGGTGATAAAGTTATGATTTTTAGAAAAGGAGAATTGTTCTGTGGACCTGGTGGATTGGCATTTGGTTCTAAAAAAGCAAATATCAATAATGGAAATGAACAGTTTTCGATAGAACATGCATGGGCAAATGATATTGATTATTCAGCATGTAAAACATTTGCTAAAAATATTTGCCATTCAGATGAGTCAATAATAACAACAAATGAAGATGAAGTTATAGATGGAAAGACAGTTATATGTAAGGACATAAGAGAATTAGATATAAAGAAGTTACCTCCTATTGACGCATTTACATTTGGATTTCCTTGCAATGATTTTAGTATTGTAGGAGAACAAAAAGGATTTGATGGTAAATATGGTGCTTTATATACATATGGAGTAAAAGTATTAGAATATCATAAGCCTAAGTGGTTTTTAGCTGAAAATGTTGGAGGACTACAAAGTGCTAATGATGGAAATGCCTTCAAAAAGATAGTAGATGACTTAGCGAAAGTTGGAGAAGATGAATTTGGTGGATATGATATAGTTCCACATCTATATAAATTTGAGGAATATGGAGTACCACAAGCAAGACATAGAGTTATAATTGTAGGAATTAGAAAAGATTTAGGATTACATTTCAATATCCCTGCACCTATAACCCCTAATAAAGAAGACTATAGAACATCAAAATGGGCTTTAGAAGTAAGTTGTTATAATGAAGGAAATGTAGTTAATGCAATATATAATAATGAATTAACTAAACATCCAATTGAAACTATTAGAAGATTAGAAGCAATACCACCTGGTGAAAATGCTTGGTATGAAGGTATTCCAGAAGAACTTAGACTAAAGGTAAAAGGTGCTAAGTTGAGTAATATCTATAAGAGATTAGATCCTAATTTGCCAGCATACACTGTAACAGGAAGTGGCGGAGGTGGAACACATATGTATCACTATGCTGAACCAAGAGCCTTGACTAATAGAGAAAGAGCAAGACTGCAAACATTTCCTGATGACTATAATTTTCAAGGAAAAAAAGAAGAAGTAAGGAAGCAAATAGGAATGGCAGTACCTCCATTTGGAGCAAAAATAATAATAGAAGCAATTCTAAAAACATTTGCAGGAATTGAATATAAACATATAGAACCTAAGTGGACTATAGATGAATTAAGAGACATTACATAAAAGTAATGTCTCTTAATAATTATAAGAGTTTATTTGATATTTGACTAAAAGATGTATAAGCATCATTTGTTATTAGTTTTAAAAATAAATCAACTCTCTTTTTTTCATCAAAATCATTTTCAATACAATAATCAAGTAAAGCTAATAAAGTTTTTGCATTAATCATAAAGCCTTTAATAGTTCCATTAGATGATTTTCGTGATATTTTTTCTAAGTTGAATATACCTCCAATATCGCTACAAGTTACATACCCAAAAAATGACAATGAATTTCCATTATAATTTTTATAATTAGGTATATATTCTGATATCATATGTGATGATAGTGAAGATGAAAGGGTGAATTTTTCCTTATAATTTTTAGCATCAATAATACCACATAAATTATTATTGTATTCTAGTAAAATATCTATTTCTGTTCTCTCATTATTTACTTTAGGGTGCATTGTAACAGTAAAGCCAAATTGCTTTAAAATTCTACCAACTTTATTTTCAAATTCTAAATTGTCTGGTTCATTGAGTATACCAGCTATAAAAGAATCATCAAAATTTTCGATAAGTTCGTCAGAAGAAAGGTATTCAGATATTTTTTCTGATTCAGCTATAGAAAACGATGAATTTGATAAAATATCAACTATTTCAGAATGAGATAAGTGAGAAGCATTAGGATAATCACTTAATAATTTTTCAGCTTTAGTTATTTTCTTTTGTAAATTTGTAGCTGGTTTTATGTTTCCATACCTACTTGCTTTATATGAATTAATATCTAGTCCATTAACTTCAGCCATTCTTTCTAATGAAAAAAGATATCGATTATTAAAAGGGTATCGTTTATCGTAATAATTTAATTCATTAATAATATTCTCAACATTATTTTTTTCAATAAAAACTTTTGCGTCTGTACCTCTTTCATATTTAATTAGAGTGGTATATTCACATATCAGCATAAAAGTATGAGCAACATCTGAATGAGCTGCATAGAAATCTCTTGCACCATTGTCAGAACGTTCTCTGTGGTCATACTTGTTTGAAATTTCGGCTTTGTATGAAGCTTTTTCCTCATCGTTCATATTTCTAAATAGAAGTATTTTATCAATAATATTATTTAAATCAGAATTTTTCTGTGCAGTCATAACAATGAAAGTTAATTCTTCTTTTGTAACATAAAATGATAATTTCTCTTGAGTACATAGTCTTATTAGAAATCTAGCTGGTAATATTGCGAAATCAGGACTATATTTTGGAGAAAATCCACTCTCAAAGAAATATGCATTAGGAATTTGTAATGTTAATATCTGTTTTTTAATATTTTCAAAGATATTGTTCTTTTTCAATATTTCTAAAGCAACTTTTGTAGGAACTAAAAATCCATCATTTGAAGTATAGCAGTAAGCAAATGTTTTTAATAAAGAAGCCCATGTTCTGCCGCCAGAGCCATCTTTACTAATAGAATTTCTTTTAATACCAATATCAATAAGAGCTTGTTCGTATTTTTTATGTAATTCTCTATTGCCTTTCCATTTTAATTTAAAATTGTTTGTAGCATTAGCTAATGCAATTAATGCTTCTTCATGAAATGCTGGATCTCTTTCAGGTCTAGTAATAAACCAAATTTTTCTGAAATTATTATCACTCATATTACTACCTCGTATATAATTGTTAATAGATATATGATAACATAATATTTTTCAAAAGTAGAGGTGTTATTGATGGACAATTTAACAAAAGAACAACGTCATAAGAACATGAAAAATATAAAAAGCAAGGATACAAAAATTGAAAGAAAACTTTGTAAAGCATTATGGAATAAAGGGTATAGATATAGAAAGAATTACGTAAAGTTACCTGGTAAACCTGATATAGCCTTAACTAAATATAAGATAGCTATTTTTTGTGATGGAGAGTTTTTTCATGGCAAGGATTGGAATAAACAGAAAGTTAGACTTGAGAAAAGTAATAATAGCGATTATTGGATAAATAAAATATCAAAAAATATTGAAAGAGATTCAAAGGTAGATCGAGAATTATTTCAATTAGGATGGATTGTATTAAGATTTTGGGGAAAAGATATATTAAAAAATGTAGATAAATGTATTGATGAAATAGAAGAAACTATATATGATTTAGAAATTGAAAGCTTAGAAAATAATTACGATATAGATGATTCTGATAATATATAAATTGTATGAAAATTAATTATAAATATATATTATAACTTTGAGATATATAATACTATAATATAGAAGGTGGCTTAAAGAGTAATGTATGATAGTGATAGGATTAAGATAACAAAATTTCTACAATGGAACGATAGACATAGTTGCTATACAGATGAAAATAATAATTATGAATTGTATAGAAGTGTATTGAATTAAAGAATATTAATAAATATATATTATAATCATGTAAAAATAATAGAAATACTTAGAGCTTTTACAGAGTTTTAAGTATTTCTTTTTCTATACAAAAAATTCAAGGAAAAGGAGGTAAGACTCAATGAATAAGAAAAGCAAAGAGACTAAAGAAGAAACGAAAGTAATAAAAGAAACAAACTACTGCAAAATCTACAGTAAGGTAAGCATAGAAGATGATGAATACAACAGCTGCATAGAAAGGATTGAAGTCAAAGAAAAGAAGCGAGAAGAAATAAGGTTTGCACTATATAAAGATACTGTAAGAGGAGATAATTGCTATGTTCCAAGAAGTCTTGATGTGACAGAAATACAATTATTAGAACTGATAAAGAAGGCTATAAAACAAAAAGTATTTTCAAATGAATTCATAGAAATGCTTCAACAGGAATTGAATAAACCGATAAAAAAATCCTAATTG
>JAQXTC010000053.1 GCA_029219285.1 Clostridiaceae bacterium | reverse complement strand
TATAGCAATTAAGACTAATATATTAAGAGGTGCTAATGCTAGGGAACTGGCAAAGAATTTAGAGAAGTATGTTAATCCTAAGCATAGAATAGAAATTAAAACTGATGCAGTAGGATTTAATAAAGATATTTCATATAATGCAAGCCGTTTAGCTCGCACTTCTATCACACATTCATTTTATTTTGATACTGTAACTAATGCTATGAACAACCCATTGAATTTAGGGATTAAGTGGGAATTATCACCTAGCCATAGCATGAGAATGCACGGTAAAACGGATGTATGTGACGACTATGCTAATCAAAATAATTATGGTTTAGGAACAGGAGTATTCCCTCCAGAAGAAATTCCGTTACCACATTGTAATTGTTTGTGCCATCAATATTCTGTAAATATACCTATAAACGAAGCTGTAAAAAGATTAAAGGATTGGAGCAATGGAAAAAATGATAAAGAATTAGATGAGTGGTATTATAGAAATAAAAGAAATGTAGTTTAGATATACTAAACATTTAAGTAAAAAATAATAAAAAAGTGATTAAAATACTGGGTTTTTATCCAAAATTACTAAACTTTTAGAAAAAAAGGACTTAAATTATTTAAGTCCTTTAATCATTTCATTGAGTTTTTCTTCAACAGCTTTTTCAACTATTTTAGCTTGAGGTATCATAGTTTCCTTAGATACTTTTTGAAGTTTTTCTATTAACTCTGGTTCAAATGTAAATGTTATTCTCTTTTTCATATAAAATCACCTCTGTAAACAAAGTATACAATACTTTGAAATAAAAATCAATTAATTTACATCATTTAAGTGTTGTTTTTGAACTTAAATGAGTGTATAATATAAGTAAGAAATAGAAAGAGGTGGTCAAATGAACAAAGAATTACAAATTATCAATCAACAAGAAATATTAGGAAAGGATTTTAAAATCTATGGAACAAAAGAAAATCCATTATTTCTTGCCAAGGATGTAGCGTATTGGTTAGAAGAAAGAGATGGATACACAGTTGCTAGGAAAGTAGATGATGACGAAAAGGTGATACACAAATTATGTGTATCAGGTCAAAATAGAGAATTTACCTTTTTGACAGAAGATGGATTGTACGAAGCATTTATGCAAAGTAAGAAACCAATAGCAAAAGCTTTCAAAAAAGAAGTTAAAAAAGTATTAAAGCAAATTAGACAAACTGGTGGTTATGTATCTAATGATGATATGTTTATAAATACTTATTTACCATTTGCGGATGATACAACAAAAGCTATGTTCAAAAGCACTTTGGAAACAGTAAGAAAACAGAACGAATTGATACAGCAACAACAGAAAACACTTAATACATTCGAAGCTGCCGAAGATAGTATTTTAGTAAGACAATTAGCAAAGGTAATGTCTAAGCAAGGTATTACTATTGGAGAAAAAGAATTATGGAAAAAATTACGAGAATGGAAACTTGTAAATTCTAAAAATGAACCTTACCAAAGATATATAGACATGGGCATATTTGAAATAAAAGAAGGGGTTAAAAACTCACATACATATAGAACCTCAAGGATAACAGGAAAAGGACAAGTTTATATAATTAAGAAATATAAAGGAATGATAACATTATGATAAAAAGAGGTGGTCATATGAACAAACTAGAAAACAGAATAAGTTCGAGAGAAGTTGCTGAAATGATGTGTAAGCAACACAAACATGTATTGGAGAAGATTGATAAACTTAATGAAGATTTAATCAGCCTAAACTTAGGCCAATCAAAATACTGGGTAGAAAGTAGTTTTGTAGATGATAAAAATAGAACTTATAGAGAATATAAGATTACAGAACTAGGGTGTGAACTTATAGCTCATAAAACTATAGGTAAAGATGGGACAGCCTTTACAGTAAAATATATGGATAGATTCCATAAGATGAAAGAAATAATAGAAGAGAACAAACCCCAATTACCCACTGATTATTTATCAGCATTAAAAGCATTAGTTGCTAGTGAAGAGGAGAAACAACAACTTCAATTGGAGAATATTGATAAAATTAATGAACATTTAATCAGCCTAAACTTAGGCCAATCAAAATACTGGGTAGAAAGTAGTTTTGTAGATGATAAAAATAGAACTTATAGAGAATA
>JAQXTC010000052.1 GCA_029219285.1 Clostridiaceae bacterium | reverse complement strand
TTAGAGGTGGTATGACTTCACATGCTGCAGTTGTTGCTAGAGGTATGGGAACTTGCTGTGTTGCAGGTTGCGGTGAATTACAAGTTGATGAGGAAGCTAGAACCGTTTCAGTTAAAGGAAAAACTTTAGGCGAAAACGATTATATTTCTATAGATGGATCTACAGGAAATATATATGTAGGAAAGATTAAAACCGTTTCTCCTGAAATAACAGGATATTTTGCAACATTTATGGGATGGGCTGATGAAATTAGAAAGTTAAAAGTCAGAACTAATGCTGATACTCCAAGAGATACAAAGCAAGCTGTTGATTTTGGTGCTGAAGGTATTGGACTTTGCAGAACTGAGCATATGTTTTTTGCAGAAGATAGGATAAAAGCCGTTAGAGAAATGATAGTTTCTAAAAACGAAGAAGAAAGAAGAAAAGCATTAGCTAAAATCCTTCCAATGCAAAAACAAGATTTTAAAGAAATGTATAAGGCATTAGAAGGAAGACCAGCAACTATAAGATTCTTAGATCCACCTTTACATGAATTTGTACCTCATAGTGATGAAGAAATTAATGATTTAGCAAAAGAAATGGGAATTGATTTTACTGAATTAAAAGCTACAATTGAAGGATTACATGAATTTAATCCAATGATGGGTCATAGAGGATGTAGATTAGCAGTGACTTATCCTGAAATTGCTGAAATGCAAACAAGAGCTGTAATAGAAGCTGCAATAGAAGTTAAACAAGAAGAAGGTTATGATATAGTTCCTGAGATAATGATTCCTCTTGTTGGAGAAATTAAGGAATTGAAATACGTTAAAGATGTAGTCGTTAAAACAGTTGAAAAAGTTATGGATGAAAAAGGTGTTAAATTAGATTATCATATTGGTACAATGATTGAAATACCAAGAGCAGCAATTACTGCTGATGAAATAGCTAAAGAAGCCGAATTCTTCTCATTTGGAACTAATGATTTAACTCAAATGACATTTGGTTTCTCAAGAGATGATGCTGCTAAGTTCTTAAATTCATATTATGATAATAAGATTTATGAACAAGATCCATTTGCAAAACTTGACCAAAAAGGTGTTGGAGCTTTGATTAAGATTGCAGTAGAGAAAGGAAAAGCAACTAGACCAAATATCAAACTTGGTATTTGTGGAGAGCATGGTGGAGATCCATCATCAGTAGAATTCTGTCATAATGTTGGATTGAATTATGTATCATGTTCGCCATTTAGAGTGCCTCTTGCAAGACTTGCAGCAGCTCAAGCACAAGTTAAAAATAAAAGATAATATAACAAGTTAGATAAACAAAAATACCGTATATCTTAAAAAAGATATACGGTGTTTTTTTATAGTTGCCAATTAGATTTTTCTAATTCATTTACAAGATTATATGAAAAATTCAGGTGGTTTTCTATGTTTAGATTAGCCTTATTAATTAAAGTAACAAAAGATGATTTGTTTGATTTTGGTATTGATTTATAATAATCCTTTGAAACTTTCCAATATTTTTGAGGGAAAGAAATATATGAAACTATATATTTTAGGTCAGATTCATTTAATGGTGAAATAGAGTTATATTCATCTAAAAGTTGAAAAGTTAATGCTAAATTCCAATTTGTGGATTGTCTTTTCAAAAGTCTTCTCATAAAGTAAGCAATATCATGTGAGCAATAATCATATCTGCATTTATCAAAATCTATTATCCATATTTTGTTGTCAGGAGCAATTAAGATATTTTTATTAACAAAATCACCATGACATAGTGATTTTGCCAAAGTAGTATTATTAATTCCGCTAGAAATTTCAGTAGAAATTTTAGCAAGTTCTAGATTAAGTTCAAATTTTGATAAGAAGGATTTAGAAAAACTATCTTTATATTTACAAGCAATATTTGAACATAATAATAATTGTTCTAGATGTTTGGTATTAGAGAGATATATATTTTCTAAGGAGACTCGATTTGAACTACCATCTATAGGAAAAAAATTTTTGGCTACTTTGTGGAATTTTGATAGTTCTTTAATAGACATAGATAAATGTTTATTATCATCAAAATTACATTTAAATCCTTCTATCCAAGGTGTTAAAATAAATAGCATATTGTTATATTCTACAAATCTATTATTATCTATAGAAGGAATAAAATTAGGGACATTTATACCATTTCTATGTAACCATTCAACAGCTGAATAAACATATAATAAATCCTCTTTGGAAAAATAAATTTTTTTTAGGCAATAACTTTTATTGTTATGATCAACTTTATAAACAGCACGTTGCTTATCTGTATCTTTGAATTTCACTAAAGTAATAGTAGCATTATTTAAATTATAGAAAGGTAATATATTTTTCGAAATATTTTCCTTCGAAAATATAGAATTCACATTTTTGTTAGAGTTAATTTTCATTATTCCTCCTAAAAAATTACTCATTATAATGATATTAATTAATATTCTTAAATATACTATATATTAGATTTTGAAAATTTATTTAAGCATATATAAAATATAAAGTTATGCAAATAATAAATACATACAATAAATAAAGGATAGTAGAGATATGTATAGAATAATATAAAAGAGGTGATGATATATGAACGTAAGAGAAAAAATTGATAGTAAGGAAAGGTTGACAGTACTTAGTGAAACTATCCTATCACCTCAAAATAAGGATAAAAGAATTAATTAAAAGAGTATAATGGTATTTTGAAATGTAGAAATAAACTCTTTAAATGCACAATGATGGTTATATTGATAAATGAATGGTGATTATTGTCTAAATTTGTTTAACAAAACATCCGTATATAAACTGGTAATTTATCAATAAAAAGAATAATTTACCATGGTTTTAGAAAAGATAAATTAGAGGAGAAAAAATATATTAATTTAAGAAGGAATTTCGATAGGAATGTCGAATAAAATATAAATTGTTGAAAAAAATTTTTGTAAGGAGGGGATGATTCTCCTTGCGTATTTCAGAAGAAATTATTGAAAGAATTAAACAAGAAAATGATATTGTAGATGTAATATCTGAAAGTGTTAAACTAAAAAGATCAGGTAGAAATTATATGGGACTTTGTCCCTTTCATAATGATAAATCACCTTCATTTTCAGTTTCTCAAGATAAGCAAATTTATAAGTGCTTTTCATGTGGTGAAGCAGGAAATGTAATTACTTTCGTTATGAAACAAAAAAATTTGAACTTTGTTGAAGCACTGAAGTTATTAGCAGAAAGAGTCAATATCACATTAAATTTGGGTAGAGGAGAACCTAGTGCTGTTACAAGAAAGCGTGAATTAATATTTAAAGCAAATATTGAAGCAGGAAGATTCTTCTTCAACAATTTAATGACAAATGAAAACGCAAAAAACTATTTCTATAATAGAGGTATTCAAGAGTCTACAATAAGAAAGTTTGGTCTTGGATTTGCATCTGATAGCTGGAATAATCTAATTTATCATTTAAAAAGAAAGGGCCTTAAGGATGATATTTTGCTTGACGCAGGATTAGTAATAAGGAGTGAGAAAAAGGGAAATATATTTGATAGATTTAGAAATAGAGTAATGTTTCCTATATTCGATATTAAAGGAAGAGTTATCGGATTTGGAGGCAGAGTATTAGATGATTCAAAACCTAAATATTTAAATTCTCCAGAAACTTTAGTATTTCAAAAGGGTACTAATTTATATGGGTTAAATCTTGCAATAAAAAGTGAGATGGAAGGTAGATATTTTGTAATTGTAGAAGGTTATATGGATTGTATTTCTCTTCATCAGCATGGAATAACTAAAGCAGTAGCATCTTTAGGAACTGCTCTTACAGTTAATCAAGCAAGACTTTTAAAAAGATATGCTGATAAAATAATTATTTCATATGATGCAGATGCAGCTGGTCAAACAGCAACTCTTAGAGGACTTAAAATTTTAAGAGATGCAGGTTTTGATGTTAGAGTTCTTATAGTTCCCAAAGGTAAAGATCCTGATGAATTTGTTAGAGCCAATGGTAAAGAAGCATTTTTAAAATTAATTGATAATGCTATTCCATTAATCAACTATAGATTAATGAGAGCTAAAGAAGGCATTGATTTTAGAGATGGAAGATCGCTTATTAAATATGGTGAGAGAGTGACAGAAATTCTAGCTGATTTAAATCCTGTGGAAAAGGATGTTTATATAAAATCAATTGCAGAAGAAACTGGACTTAAGGAACAATCATTGTATGACTTGCTAACAATGACTAAAAATAGTAAAGAAGAGCCTTTAATGAATAAAAAGGAAGAAAATGGAACAAAATTATATGTAGAACCAGGTTATTTAAAGGCAGAAAAATCTTTATTAAAATTAATGTTAGATAATGAATATTATGAGCATATTATAAAAAATCTAAAAGAAGAAGATTTGAATTTAGATGCTCATAAGAAAATATTTAAACTAATAGTAAATTCAAGAAATGAGAATTCAAAGCATATAGAAACATATGTTGAAAGTAGATGTGATGATGTAGAATCATCAAAAGAATGGGTAAAAATCAGAAATCTTAAAGTTTTAACAGCAGAAGATGGAGAAAAATTAATTGAAGATTTTATAAAACAAATAAAGACATTTAAATTACAAAAGCGTCTTCAAGAGCTAAAAAAGGAGCAGAAGATATTGGAACAAAAAGGTATGATTGAGGAATCTATAAAACTAGCTATAGAATTAAAGGGTCTAAATGAAGAACTAAAGAAGCAAAAAAGGGAAATTTAATGGTCATATCGAAAGGAGGTAATTAAATTATGGAACAAACAACTAAGAAGAAAGCGACAAATAATATGGATAAAAATGCAAAAATGGCTATTGTTAAAAATTTAATCGAAAAAGGAAAGAAGAATGGTAGCTTAACATATAAAGAAATAATGGATGAAATTGAACATATAGAATTAAGTCCTGAACAAATTGAAAAAATTTACGAATTATTAGAATCAATGGGTATAGAAGTAATAGGTGCTGCTGACCATATGGTTAAGGAAGAAGAAGAGGAAGAAATTGATTTATCAGTACCAGAAGGTATTGCTATAGATGATCCCGTTAGAATGTATCTAAAGGAAATAGGTAAAGTACCATTATTAACATCAGAAGAAGAAATAGATCTTGCTAAAAGACTTGAAGCTGGTGATCAACGTGCTAAGAAAAAACTTGCAGAAGCTAACCTTAGACTTGTTGTAAGTATTGCCAAGAGATATGTAGGAAGAGGAATGTTATTCTTAGATTTAATACAAGAAGGTAATTTAGGTCTTATAAAAGCTGTTGAAAAATTTGATTATAGAAAAGGATATAAATTCTCAACTTATGCTACATGGTGGATTAGACAGGCAATAACAAGAGCTATAGCAGACCAAGCAAGAACAATAAGAATTCCAGTTCATATGGTTGAGACAATAAATAAATTAATTAGAGTACAAAGACAATTACTTCAAGAACTTGGACGTGATCCATTCCCAGAAGAAATTTCTAAAGTTATGGATTTACCAGTTGAAAAAGTTAGAGAAATTCAAAAAATAGCTCAAGAACCGGTATCATTAGAAACACCTATTGGAGAAGAAGAAGATAGTCACTTAGGTGATTTTATACCAGATGATGAGGCTCCAGCACCAGCAGAGGCTGCTGCATTTACAATGCTAAAAGAACAATTAATAAATGTTTTAGATACATTAACTCCAAGAGAAGAGAAAGTTTTAAGACTTAGATTTGGTCTTGATGATGGCAGAGCAAGAACACTTGAAGAAGTTGGTAAAGAGTTTAATGTAACTAGAGAAAGAATAAGACAAATAGAAGCTAAGGCATTAAGAAAGCTAAGACATCCATCTAGAAGTAAGAAATTAAAAGACTATTTAGATTAATATATATTTAAGAAAACATCTGTTTAATGCAGATGTTTTTTGTAATAATAGCAAAATACAAAAAACGGAAGTGCTAAGGAGTAAAAAATTATGGAATTAAGTAAGAGACTAAAGTTTATTGCAAATTATATTGATAAATGTAAGTGTATAGTCGATGTAGGTACTGATCATGGGTATATTCCAATATATGCAGTGAAAAATAATCTTTGCGAGCAGGCTATAGCTTCTGATATCAATAAAGATCCAGTAAAAAAAGCACAACTTAATGCATCATTAGAAGGATTAGGAGATAAAATTGATGTGAGACTTGGTGGTGGCCTTGAAGTTGTAAAGAAAGGCGAAGTAGAAGGTGTTGTTATTGCTGGAATGGGAGGAAATCTTATTAGGGATATTTTAGAACATGATAAAGATAAACTACCATTAATTAAATTTATGATTCTTCAGCCTGCACAAAATCCAGAAGTACTAAGGGAGTATTTATATACAAATGCCTATGAGATAATAGATGAAGATATATGTTATGATGAAGGAATATATTATGAGTTATTCAAGGTCAGAAAATCCCAGTCTAATGTTAAGACTGAATTAGATGCCATTTTTTACGAATTTTCACCCTTATTGCTAAAGAAAAAAAATCAGTTATTAGTTCCATTTTTAGAAAGTAAAGAAGCTAAATATAAGAAAATATTAAGCTTTATAAAAGATGATACAGATTCTGCTATAAAGAGAAAAGAAGAAATTAAAAGCAAACTTAATTACATTGAAAGCTTTAAAAAAGAGGTGAAATAAGTGGAATCTAAAGTTAAAGATATAGTTAAAGCCATGGAAATATTAGCACCGCCAGTATTAAAAGAAAGTTATGATAATGTGGGATTGATGGTGGGAAGTACAGATAAAGTAATTAAAAAAGTATTATTAGCTTTAGATTGTACTACAAAAGTAATAGAAGAAGCTAAAGAAAAAAGTGTAGATATGATTATTACACATCATCCTTTGTTATTTAGAAAGCCAAGTAGAATAGTTAAAGAAGATTTAATGGGAAATAAGATTTTTGATTTAATTAAAAGTGATATAGCACTCTATTCAAGTCATACTAATCTAGATTCAGTAAAGGGTGGAATCAATGATGAGATAATACGAGTTCTTGGTTTTGAAAAAGGAAAGTTAATTGAACCAGTTAGAGTTTTAGGATATGATGATTGTGGCCTTGGCAGAATTGTAAAGCTGCAGAAAGAAATGTTATTAGAAGAAGTAGTACAATTAGTTAAAGATAAATTGGGTGTTGAAAGTTTACGCGTAGTAGAAGGTAATAAAAATGTTAGTAAAATAGCTGTAATAAATGGTAGTGGTCAAGATTATATATCAAAAGCTGTTCAGAGAGGAGCGGATTGTATAATTACAGGAGATACAACTTATCATTTTGCATCAGATTATAAAGAGATGGGGATAAGTATTATTGATGCAGGACATTTTGCTACTGAATGGTATATATTTTTAAAAGTAATGAAAAAAATAGAAGAGCAATTTAAAAATGTGGACTTCATAATTTCGCAAGAAAGTAAAGATCCGTATACATTTTATTAATAGTATGCCTTTATGGTTTATTCTATAAAGGCATACTATTTTCTTTATTCCCAATAATTACAAAAAAATTCACAACACTCTTTACAATGTAACATTGTTACGCTATTATATATAATATATAATAACGTAACAAATAATTCTCGAGAAATCACAAAACAATGTTGTAATGGAGGTAATTATGAATAATAGATATGATATGAAATTTGAAGGTGTAGGTAAAATTCATGGGGATTTGGAAAGTAAGGACATTCAGATTGAAGGAGCAGAAAAGTTAATGGGTTAGTATCGGCTGATAATATAAGAATTGAATTTGGGGGTAATAGTTACGTTAATGAAATTGGAGGAGAGAAAATAACCATAGATTGTAATTCACAAGTAAAAAATGTTGAAAAAAGGGGAATGTAAAATGGAAAACTTGAATTCAATAAAGATTATGGGGCAATTATCCTGCAGTGGTGATGGTAGGCTGAATAAGTTTGAAGTATTTGGAGAAAGTGATATAGCTGGGAATCTATTAGCTACAGATATTATTGTTAAAGGTAGCCTAAATGTAAAGAAGAATTGTGAAAGTGGAACTGTAAATGTTAATGGAGAGATAAATGTAAATGGATTGTTATCAGGGGATGAAGTATATATTGAACCTAGAGACAAGTGTTATATAGAAGAAATTGGTGGTAGTGAAGTAATTATAAAGAGGTCTAAATCATTTTTTGGCTTTAAGCGTGGTAAAGTCACTTCTAAGAGTATAGAAGCTGATAAGGTAATACTTCAGGATACAGAGTGTGATGTAGTGAGAGGGGAAAACATTACAATACTTAGTGGTTGCTCTATAAAGAAAGTTGAATATACAGGAACATTATCAGTAGATAAATCTAGTAAAGTTATGGAGGAAGTATGTCAGAAAAACTAATTTCAAAGAAAAACTTATTGGAGAAGATGAATATATCCTATGGTCAGTTATATAGATGGAAAAGAAAAAAATTAATACCAGAAGAATGGTTTATAAAGAAAAGTGTAAGTACAGGACAAGAAACTTTTTTTCCGGAAGAAAAAGTTATTGATAGAATAACAAAAATATTAGAATTAAAAGATGATGTTTCCTTAGATGAACTTGCAGAACAATTTACCTGTGATTTAAGTAAATTTAGCATAAAAAAAGAAGATTTAGTTAAATTGAATTTGATTTCAGAGAATATTATAAATAGTTTTGAAAAAAATTTCGGGGCAATAGAAGTATATTTGAAAAAAGAAATTTTTGCCCTTATTATTTATAATGAATTATTATGTTCTGGAAAGTTAAGTGCTTGTGAAGTAAAGGAAGTAATTACGGCAATAATAAATAGCTATATTAAATTAAAAGAAACAGATTATATTATAATTAAAAGAAAACTTGGAGTGCTTTTTTATTATGTAACTAATAGCAAAGAACAAGTACTTGAAGATAAGGATTCAATTATTTTGATGGATATTGGAGTTAAAGAAATATTTGAACATATAACAAAAATAAAAATGTAGCAAATGCTACATTTTTATTTTATATCTGAAACTTTAGACATTTTAAATCCAGTTTGTTGCAAAGAATTAATTATTTGTTCCAGTGGTGAATTAGATTCATAACTATAACTTGGAATATTGTTATCATTTGATATATTGATATAATTAAAATCCAATCTAGGATGGTAGAAAAGACTACCCATATTATTTGGATTTGCGTTCTGTATTCTAGCTAAAGAACCTTGAATATTTTCTTCATGTACATAATCCAAAGGGGTAGATATAAAGTAACTAATACTATTATACGGTGATAATTGAGGTTTTCTAAAATCTATAGAAGCTCTCCCCTTGTCTTCAAATGGATAATATAAAATTTTAAAATATTCTGATGCTATCATGTTTTGCTCAGGAGTAATTGCATAATGAGGTACTTCAAAAAAATCTATAGGTATATTTAGATATTTAGCAGTTTCAATAGCTTTTTCAATTCTTGATTTAAATTCATCTGTGCTTGGATATTTTGGACCAAATTCATATCCTATTGCAGAAACCTCATTGTCTCTTTGATGAGTATATCCATGTAGACCTATGGAACCATTATGGTGAATAAAGTAATCTAAAGTATATGTCATTTCAGCATTTTCAAAATTATTTAGGCTCATAGGATCATTATCAATTTTATTATTAGGCGAAATATATCTTGGAATCCAAGCAATATGGTAAGGAATATTTCTTTCGTTAAGATAATTGCCTATTATTCTGATTTTTTCTAGATATTCTTTATCAAAAGATTCTGTACTTAATGTAATATCTTCTAACCTTAAAAAACCAACTTGATTAATTTTTGATTGATATTTTGGTAGTTTATTCAGAGTGTTATCATTAGTTCTGCAGAAGATAGTTTTGCTTTCAGAATCCCATTTGGTATTCATATTCATAGCATATGCAAGGTCAGAAAAACCAATATAATAAAATGAATCTTCTGTTATTAAATTTTGTCTTAGAGGAAAAGATTGATTATTTTTTATAAGTTCATTAGTAGAAAGGTTTACAGAAAATACGAAGTTGCTAATTTCTACATTTATCAAATTAGAATTTGAATTTAATGAACCATTAAGAAGCTCCACTAATTCGTTTAAACATATGTAATATCTATTATTTTTTAAATATATAGGTGATTTTAAATCTAAATTAGTACCATCAATTATAAGTGTAATATTATCTTTAGGAATATCTAGATTTTTTAGTTCGGAATAGTTAACTTTATCCTTGGTATTTTGCTTTACAGTAGTAGAAGTTGAGTTGCAACTTACTAAAAATAAACTAATTGAAATTGTTACTGTGTAAAAAAATCTCTTCATAATTTCTCCTTAATATATACTTATTTACAAATTATATAATATAAGGTGAATACAATCAAATTAAAAAAATAAATATAATAGTGAAATAAATAAACAACTATTTGTGTTTAAAGATATTATATATTGTAAGTTAGTAGTAATTAGGTTGGAGGAGTTTGAAATAAGTAAAAAGAATAAATCTTTTAAAAAGTTTTGTAAAAATTTTGGAAATTGGAATAAATGTGGGCCAAGCTGGTTGCCCAATTGGCCAATATTTTTGTTTATAAGCCCATTTAAATGCGTAGCACTTTGTGCTATATTAGTAACTTTGATTTTATGTGGAGTAGGGTTATATGGCATAATAGTGTTGATTTTATTGGTTCTACTATTTATATTTCTGCCATGAAAAGAAAAAAGATTCTTGAATTATGCAATGCTATATGTTATTATAGTCCTTGCGAGTGAGACAGACAATCGCTGCTAGTCTTTGAACTAGGAGAGGAAAGTCGGGGCTCCGTAGGGCAGGGTGCTGGATAACGTCCAGTCAAGGTGACTTGAAGGATAGTGCAACAGAGATATACCGCCTAAAGTTTATCTTTAGGTAAGGGTGGAAAGGTGAGGTAAGAGCTCACCAGCGTGATGGCGACTTCACGGCTATGTAAACCCCACTTGGAGCAAGACCGAATAGAGAGGCATATAGGAGTTGCCCGCTCCGCCTCTGGGTGTGTCGCTTGAGCCTATTGGTAACAATAGGTCTAGATAGATGATTGTCCATTGACAGAACCCCGCTTAAGGCTTATCTCGTAACATGAAAAACACTAGGTTAATAGCCTAGTGTTTTTCTTTTTTCAATTAAGTTTATTAAGAGGAATAATTAAGTTATAATGACAAAAAATAGATGAGATGATATAATAATCAATATGTAGATGTTTTCAGAGGTGATAAAACAATGATTAAATTTATTAATATTTTAATAGAGAGATACGTAGATAGTATAAGAGTCAATAAGTGGAATGCAACAAAATTTGGATTGATTTTTGGACTTATGGTATTTTCTGCATCATTTACAGAAACTTCTGTTATAGAGAAGCAACCTATATTCAATAGTATTGTTATAGCAGGGCTTATAGCAACTATTATGACTATCGTATGGAGTATAATGTCTATTCAACTTGTAAAAAGAAGAGACAAGCAAGATGAAAAAAAATCTCAAGAGTATCATAAGATGATGGAAGAAAGACGACTTAAAGCGGAAATGTCAGCTCATGGAAAGAAGATAAATAATAAGAAGAAAAAGAAATATAAAAGAAAAATAGAACAAAATAAAGTTATTTAAAAGGCACAGTTAAAAGCTGTGCCTTTTAAATAATGAGCTACTTATAGATAGCAGTTATCCATTCATGAGTTTGATATTTTTCTTGAAGTTTAAAGCCATTGCTTTCAACCATAGTATTAACTTTATCAAAACTCCATTCAACAAGACCTGAAACTAAAATTTGCCCATTAGGTTTTAGGTGACTTTTAATTAAATCCATAAACATATGAGTTTCCTCACCACCAATATTTATGTATATCCAGTCAAACTTACCTTGAATTTTAACTTCACCAGAAAGAGCATCACCAACTAGAGTTTTTATTGTAGTTATATTATTAAGGGAAGCATTAAGTTCCACTTCATCTTTAACATCTCTTATATCGAGTGCTATAACCTCTTCTGCATTCTTTATAGCAGTAGCTAAAGATAGAATACCAGAACCAGTTCCGATATCTAAAACTTTTAGTCCAGTAAAATCCTTATTTAAGATTATTCTTAAAAGGTCTTGAGTTGTTTCGTGAAGACCTGTTCCAAAAGCACCTTGTGAAATAAAATTAATCTTATTCTTGCCTTCAAATTCTTCTTCAGGGGAAGCGATAACCCAATTATCATCAATATGTATAGCTGGCATTGAAAAATTATCATAGTTTGATAATTCTTCATGAACATCAAAAGGCTTTTTGCCTATAAGAGAATTAACTTTGTTCATAAATATTTCTAAATCTTCTAAGTCTTCGTCTTGGCTTTCAAATGCTACATTAAAAGTTATATCTTCTACTTCTTTTTCTTGGTAACCATATCCGTTTTCGTCAGTAGTTATTATTAACGGACTATCGTAATAGCAATCATATATATCATTTATTTGTAGTACCTCAATTTTTTATTCCACTTTTTTAAATGGTATTTCATAAGAAATTATATACATATAAAATCTCCTTTCGTTATGTGTATTAATTTTGTATTATAGCAATTAATTTTAATTTAGTCATATTAGTTAGTAGATTTACAAAAAAATACTGATAAATTATAATTAAGCGTATAGAAGTAAGTTTGGAGGCGGGATAATGAAACAAGTGGTAATATTAGATGGTAAGACATTAGGAAATGTTGATTTTGATAAATTAAAAGAATTTGGTGATGTAAAATATTATGATTTAACAGCACCTGAAGAAGTTGCAGAAAGAATTAAGGATGCATCAATAGTGTTAACTAATAAAGTAGTTTTAAATTCTGAGAATTTAAAAGAAGCTAAAAATCTTGAGCTTATATGTGAAACAGCTACAGGTTTTAATAATATTGACTTAGAATATGCAAGAAATAAAAATATAGCTGTAACTAATGTAGCAGGATATTCAACACCTACAGTAGCACAACATACTTTTGCATGTCTTTTACATCTTTATGACAAGATAAATTATTATGATAATTTTGTTAAGTCAAAGGAATATGCGAGATCTGGAGTGTTTACAAATTTAAATAAACCTTTCAATGATTTAGAAGGAAAGGTATGGGGAGTAGTAGGCCTTGGAGCTATAGGAAGAAAGGTGGCATCAATTGCTGAAGCTTTTGGATGCAAAGTTGTATATTACTCTACATCAGGAAAACACAATGATGATACTTATGAAAGAGTTGATCTTGATAAATTATTAAAAGAATGTGATATTATATCAATACATTCACCATTAAATGACAATACATTGGGATTATTTAATTACGAAAATATAAGAAAAATGAAAAAATCATCAATTCTTATAAATATGGGACGAGGGCCTATAGTTGTAGATGAAGATTTAGCTAAAGCTATAGATGAAAATTTAATTGCAGGAGCTGCACTTGATGTATTTTCAGTGGAACCAATGAATGAGGAAAATCCATTATTAAAGGTTAAAAATAAAGAAAATTTAGTTTTAACTCCACATATAGCTTGGGCAAGTGTAGAAGCAAGAGAAAGATTATTTAATGATCTAATTGAAAATATATATGCTTTTTATAGAGGCCAAAAGAGAAATAGAGTAGAGATATAAATATTATTAAAAAATTCAAGGGAATCACTACAGATTCCCTTGAATTTTCTAAATTTGTTGATTTGAAAAGATATATTCTTCAATGGCTTGTACAACACCATTCTCTGTATTTTTCTTAGCAATATAATTGCCATACTTTTTCATGTCATCATTGGCATTTTCCATTACAAAACTGTATTTAGCTTCTTTTAATAATTCGATATCATTATAGAAATCTCCAAAAGCCATAGTTTCATCATAAGAGATATTGAAGTCATCTTTAATTCTTGAAAGGGCAGCACCTTTGTTAACATTTATATTAGTAATATCTAGCCAAACCTTCCCAGATATAACTACCTTTAGTTCGTTTTTGAATTTTGGGTAAAATACTTTATAGGAATTTTCAGCAGATATGTTAAAATCACAAACAGTAACTTTGAATATATCGTCATCTACCTTTGTTAAGTCATCAACAACTATTTGATTTACATAGTACTTATCAATTTCCTTGATGAATTTTGGGTCAATGTTAGTTCTGTAAGCGCCTTTTATTCCACATAAAAGTAGTTCGGTATTTGGAATAGATTTGCATGTTTCGATAAGTTCATTTACTTTAGCTTTTTCTATTATTGATATTTTAGGTTCTTTACCACTTTCTACTATATAAGCACCATTATCACATATAAAATCCAGTTTTGAAGCAATGGGTTTAAAATTTTCTCTTAATGTTAAGTATGGTCGTCCACTAGCAACTACAAATTTAATTCCCATTTCATACAATTTGTTATAGGTATCATAAAAATTTTCTGGTAATTTTGAATTACTATCTAGTAAAGTTCCGTCCATATCTGTTGCAATAAGTTTTATCATTCTAGCACCTCTTTCGTTAGTTTCGGATATATCTTTTATTATATAGTAAAATTTAAAAGCAATACAATCCTATTTTTAGGTATAAAAATGAATGAAAATGAAATATTTACTATTTTATGCAAAAGTGATAAAATTAACACATTGTTGGGGGCGATTATATGAAAGATAAAAGTCTATTTTTTAGAAAGGGGCTAAAAGATGGAATACCAATTGCTTTAGGATATTTGGCAGTTTCATTTTCCTTAGGAATAGCAGCTAAAAATAGTGGATTAACTGCTTCACAAGCGACAGTGATGTCTATTACTAATAGTACATCAGCAGGAGAGTTTGCAGCATTAGCATTAATTGAATCAGGTTCATCATATGTAGAAATGGCAATTTTACAATTAATTATAAATATACGATATTGTTTAATGTCATGTGCTTTATCACAAAAAATAGAAACAAAATTACCACTTTTACATCGAATGATTCTATCAGCTTATGTAACTGATGAAATTTTTGCAGTATCAGTAACTACAGAAGGTAAGTTGAATCCATTTTATACATATGGTGTTATGAGTATCTCTGTTCCAGCTTGGGCACTCGGAACATGTTTAGGGGTAATATCTGGTGGAATTATTTCACCAAGGATATTAAGTGCATTGAGTATTGCTTTATATGGGATGTTTATAGCAATAATTATTCCACCTACAAGGAAAAATAGAGTATTAGCATCTATAATTGTAATTTCTATGTTCGGAAGTTTTGTGTTTCAATATGCACCATTGCTAAAGGATATATCTTCAGGTTTTAAGATTATAATATTAACGGTTAGTATTTCAGTTATAGCGGCTATATTATTTCCTGTTAAGGAGGTGCAAAATGAAGAATAATGTTTATATTTATATATTAGTAATGGCGGTAGTAACGTATCTAATTAGAGCATTGCCATTAACTTTAATAAGAAAAGAAATTAGAAACAAAACAGTAAAATCTTTTTTGTTTTATGTACCATATGTAACCTTAGCAGTAATGACTTTTCCAGCAATATTAACTTCAACAACTAGTATGATATCTGGAACTATTGGCTTAATTGTGGCTATTGTCCTTGCTTATAAGGGAGGAAGTTTGTTTAAGGTGTCTATTTTTGCTTGTTTAAGTGTTTTTTTATCAGAGTTAATTATTTATTAAAAAGGTTAAAATCCTTTTGTAAACTTATACAATACTAAAATTAGATTCAAGGATTTATAATTAAATATAATGATGGGGTAGGAGGAGAAATATATGAATAATATTTTTAATTTTGCTGCTGGAGAGTTATCTCAAGATTCATTTATATGTTGGTTAATTAATTGGATTAATTATAAAGAGGTAGATGAACAATTATATTTAAAAGCTAAGAAAATTCTTGATATTATATTACATGAGAAAAGAATTAGTGAGTATAAAAATGTAGCTGTTTATAAAGATTATTATGATATGAATATTGTAGTGGTAGTTAATGATAAATATGTAATAGTAATTGAAGATAAAGCTTTTGAAATACAAAGTGATGAAAATATTGTTAAATGTAAAAAGCAGATTATTTCTAATAATTATAAGCATATACCTTCAGATATCAAAAAAGAAGACATAATATGTGTATATTGCAAGGCTATAGAAGAGATTAACGAGGATAAACATGCTGATTTAGTAATTCATAGAAAAGATATATTAGAATTATTAAAAGATACTGAAGGTAAGATTCATAATGATATATATAAGGATTATGCCAATTATTTTATTGGATTAGATGAAGAAATAAATGAATATAAGCATTTAGCCATTCATGAATGGAATGATAAATGTTATATGGGTTTTTTTACTTATCTCTCAGATTATATTATAAAAAATGTAGTTGGCTGGAGGTATGTTTCAGAAACATCAGGTAATTATTGGGCTTTGTGGTGGTATCATCAGGGAGCAAAATTAAAAGCTACAAAGTTTTCTAGATCCATAGATAATATATATCTTCAAATTGAAAATAATACTATAGCAGTAAAGATAACTCATGGAGTAAAGTATAATAATGAAATATGGTGGTATATTAATAAGTTTTATCGTGATAGATGTAAGGAAAAAGGTTTTAAATTTAATAAAAAAAGTTTTAGGACAGGTAATTATATGACAGTAGGTTATATTGAATATGATGAAAAAAATTATGAAGAAGCTATTAGAATTATGGAGCAAATAATGGATGAATTTATGAATAAGATTGAAGATTAAGAAGGATTAACCCTTGTTTTTTTATTAATATGTATATATAATAAGTAATAATTGAATAGAGTCCGGTTGAAGGTAGTGGGAGAGAAATATTAGATTATTCACCGAAGAAGTAAATCTTTCAGGTAAAAGAACCGCTGCTGGACGGGCCTCTGGAGAGACTCAAGTTTTTGAGCACCGAAGGAGCACGGAAGATCATTAAGTTTTCCTTAACTCTCAGGTAAAAGGACAGGGGATAGATAGGCGTTATTTCTGACGTTTATTTTTAGTGTGTCCTTATCTAAAATTATTTTTAGGGGGATTTTTTTTATGGAATTAAAAGAAGTATTACAAAGTATTAGTGAAATAGTTTGGGGGGCACCATTACTTATTTTACTATTAGGAACAGGTCTTTATTTAACACTAAGGTTAAAGTTTTTGCAAATATTTAAGTTGCCATTATCATTAAAATATGTATTTGGGAATGATAAAGAAGCAGAAGACTTAAGTGTAGAAGGTGATGTTTCTAGTTTTGGGGCTTTATGTACTGCTTTATCAGCAACCATAGGGACTGGAAATATAGTTGGAGTTGCAACAGCAGTAAAAACTGGCGGTCCTGGAGCATTATTGTGGATGTGGGTAGCAGCTTTTTTGGGTATGGCAACAAAGTATGCTGAAGGAGTTCTGGCAATTAAGTATAGAACTATAGATAAAAATGGCCAAGTGGCAGGTGGCCCAATGTATTATATAGAAAGGGGGTTAGGGTTAAAATGGCTTGCTAAAATATTTGCTTTTTTAGGTGTATGTGTTGCTTGTCTTGGAATAGGAACTTTTACACAAGTTAAATCTATTGCTGATGCAGCTTCAATAAGTTTTAATGTGCCTGTTATTGTTACAGCTATTATAGTGACAGTATTGGTGGCACTTGTGACATTAGGTGGAATAAAGAGAATTTCTAAAGTATCTGAAATGATAGTTCCGTTTATGGCAGGAATGTACATATTAGCAGTATTAGTAGTTTTGATATCTAATTATACAGCAATACCTAATGCAATATCGTTAATTGTTAAGAGTGCATTTAATCCGGAAGCTGCACTTGGTGGAACACTTGGAATAACAGTTCAAATAGCTATGCAAAAAGGTATTGGAAGAGGAATATTTTCTAATGAAGCCGGTCTTGGAAGTGCACCTATAGCAGCGGCAGCAGCTAAAACAAAAAGTGCATCGAAGCAAGGTCTTATTTCTATGACAGGTACTTTTTTTGATACAATTATAATATGTACAATGACAGGAATAGCAATAGTTTTAACAGATGCTTTATCAACAGGTGCAGAAGGTGCAGCATTGACAACTGCAGCTTTTGAAATTGGATTACCAATAAGTTGGATAGCTAAATATGTTGTTAATATAGGTCTTATGTTTTTTGCTTTTACAACTATAATTGGTTGGAATTATTATGGTGAAAAATGTGTTGAATACTTAGCGGGAGTTAAATCTATAAAAGGATATAAAATATTATACATAATACTTGTGGCAATAGGACCATTTATTTCGTTAGAATCAGTATTTATAATAGCAGATATATTTAATGGCCTTTTGGCAATTCCCAATCTTGTTGGAATAATAGGACTTAGAAAAGAGATAATAAGTGAAACCGAAGAATATTTTCAGGTAATAAATAATGAAACCTTAGATTAGGGTTTCATTTTTTTAATAGACAATTTTAAATTTTTTTTCGTCAGGATTGATATTTACTTTTTTGATTGATACATCATCAACTCTTATAAACATATTACCTTTTTTTACAGTATAGATAAAATTATTTATATTTTCTTCAGTTCCTTGAACTTGGACTTCAACCATTCCATTATTCATATTTCGTGCAATACCAGTTAAAGAATATTTTAAAGCGTTTGTTTGAGCAAAAAATCTGAAACCTACACCTTGAACTCTGCCTGAAAATATTAAAAAGTATCTAATCATAGTAATACCTCCTTACTATTAATAGATCAATTATAGCATAAAATAAAAAAACTTAGGAGACAGAAAAGACAGGAAAATTAATTTTAAAAATTTTATCAAATTAATAAGTTATAATATTCAGAAAATTCTATATAATCTAGTGTATAATTTATTGTGAGGTGACAATTTATGAGAGAGAAAAGTTTAGTTTTAATAAAGCCAGATGCTGTTAAAAAAAATATTATAGGAAAAATTTTAAGTTGCTATGAAGATGTAGGCTTAAAAATTGTTGCACTAAAGATGGAAACTGCTAGTCTAGAGATTGCTAGTAAGCATTATGCTATTCATAAAGGAAAACCTTTCTATAGTGATTTAATAAAATTTATAACAGGGGGACCTCTTTGTGCATTAATCTTAGAAGGAGAAGATGCTATAGCCAAGATCAGAAAATTAAATGGCAATACAAATCCTTTGAAAGCTGAAGAAGGAACTATTAGAAAATGTTTTGGTAGTAATGTTACAGAAAATTGTGTACATGCTTCTGATTCTGAAGAAAATGCTAAAAATGAAATAGAAATATGGTTTGGAAAAGTAAGATAAAAATAATTAATAAATGTAAAAAAATGCTAAATAAATAATGGAAGAAAGTAAAGTGTTAATAAATCAAGATATAAGCCTTCCTAAAATGATAAAATCTCAATATACAATCGTAATATTTGCAAATTAATAAATATCAACAGATTACAATAATAGCGTAAGGATATATATTAATAGTGTAAGAAGAAAGTTTTTTAGATCTTATCAGTGAATGGAGGGTTTTATTATGAGTTATAAGAATGCTTCAAAACCAATGAGTTGCCAAGGAGTAAAAAATGATAAAAAGCTAGATTTCTCAAGTATCTCAAGATGTGTATCAAGAATACACAGATACATGAAAATGAAATCAACTTATAGTATGTTCTTTATTGATAATAGGTATGAAGAAAAACATGAAAGCGAATATTCAAGAGAAATAGTATTATTTCAAATTAATAAAATAGTTAATTAAGATATGTAAATAGCCCTTAGAATAAGTGATATTCTAAGGGCATTTTTTAGTTTCCAGCTATTCTGATCCATTCACTATTATAAAAATCTAAGGTTTCTTTATCTAAATTCTTGAATATTTCGCAATTATCTAATGTTTTTTTAGATGGATAAGATTCTTGTATTTCTTCATCTAACATCTCAAAAGTTTTGAAGTTTGGAGTATAATATCCAATATAATCAACATTTTGTTTAGCGTTATCGGGATCAGTTAAAAAGTTAATAAAAGCTTCTGCACCCTCTTTATTAGTTGCACATCTTGGAATTACCATACCATCAAACCATTTATTTGATCCTTCTTCAGGGACTATATATTCCAGGTCTGGATGTTCCTCTTGAATATAAGCTGCATCACCAGAATATACTGTTGCAATTGATACTTCGCCACTTATCATCATATCTTTAACTTCATCCACAACCCATGTTCTAGCTAACTTTTTTTCTTGAATTAAAGTATCAGCAGCTTCTTTTATTTCTTGGTGATTAGTAGTATTCATTGAGTAACCAAGTCTTCTTAATGCAATTCCCATAGTATCTCTTATAGAGTTGAACATTACAATTTCATCTTTATATTCATCATTCCATAATATATTCCAGCCATCTACTTGATCAGGAACATTTTCTGGATTATATAAAATTCCAATTGTACCCCACATATATGGTACCGAATATTTATCTTCTGGATCATAAGAAAGATGTTTATAAGCTTCATCTATATATTTATAATTTGGAACATTATCATAGTTTATTTCTTGTACCAAATTTTCACTTATCATTTTTTCTATCATATAATCTGAAGGAAAAATTAAATCATAAGATGCACTACCGGAAGTAAGTTTTGCATACATATTCTCATTAGTATCATAAGTTGAATATTTAACTATATAGCCTGTTTCTTCCTCAAATTTTGTGATTAATTCTTCATCAATATAATCAGCACAATTAAATACATTAATTACTTTGCTTGAGTCTGTTCTATTATTAGAACAACCTGAAAAAAGTCCTAAAGTTAAAATTGATGTTGAAATTAAAGCGATTAGTTTTCTAATTGATTTCAATATCATCACCTCCAGTAGATTGCTTTTTATTCACTATTAATAGCATTGTTAAAACAACGACAAATATTATAGTTGATAATGCATTTATTTCTGGCTTAATACCCCTTCTAGCCATGGAATAAATTTCTATCGAGAGATTTGTAACTCCATTTCCTGATGTAAAGAAGGAGATTACAAAGTCATCAATGGACATAGTAAAGGCCATTAAAAATCCTGCAACTATACCTGGTTTTATTTGTGGCAATATAATTTTTCGTAAAGCATACATTGGAGTGGCACCTAAATCAAGTGCTGCTTCTGTTGTATTACTTGGAAGTTGTTTTAACTTTGGAAGTACTGATAATATTACATAAGGTATATTAAAAGTAATATGAGCAAGAAGCATTGTTGTAAAGCCAAAACTTAAATTAAAAAATATAAATAATGACATTAATGAAATACCTGTAACGATATCTGGATTCAAAATAGGCAAATAATTAACATTAAGCAGTAGCTTTTTTCCTAAGCTATTTTTCATATTATATATTCCTATAGCTGTTATAGTACCTATTATAGTTGCAATTACTGATGATAGTATTGCAATTAATACCGTATAGTATAGTGCTGTCATAAGAGCATCGTTATTAAATAATTGCTTATACCAATCAAGGGTGAAACCATTCCAATGAGCCATACTCTTTGAATCATTAAATGAAAATATCATAAGAGTTATTATAGGAGCATATAGGAAAATGAAAATTATAAGTAAATAAAATCTTTTGAAGAAATTTTCAAATTTTTTTACCATAAACCAGCGCTCCCTTCTATGTCGTTATCGCTACTAAATCTATTCATTAATCCCATAGAAATTAATATAATTATCATCATAATTATAGAAAGAGAAGAACCTAAATTCCAATTTCCCATGGTTGTATATTGTTGTTCTATAAGATTACCCACAAGCATATATTGTCCACCGCCTAAAAGACTTGATATAACAAAAGTCGAAACTGCAGGCATAAATACCATAGTTATACCAGACATTACTCCTGGAAGACTAAGTGGGAAAATTATTTTTCTGAATATATATTTTCGACTAGCACCTAAATCGCTAGCTGCATTAATTAAGTTTTGATCCATTTTTGATAGTACAGTATATATAGGTAAAACCATAAAAGGAATAAAGTTATAAATCATTCCAAGTAATACAGCGCCATCATTATATAAAAAACCTATTGGTCCAATTCCAAAGTTACTTAAAAAATTGTTAATTAGGCCGTTTTTACCTAGTATTGGCATCCAAGCATAAGTTCTTAATAAAAAATTCATCCACATAGGAAGGATAAATAACATTATTAAAAGATTTCTTTTTGAACTTTTAATCTTAGAAATAAAAAATGCTACGGGATAACCTAAGATTAAACAGCCAATAGTAGAATATAAAGCTAGTTTTATAGAACGATAAAATATTTTACCATATTCAGGGCTAAGTATTTTGTTAAAATTGTACAAGCTAAAACTATAACCATTAGCTGTAGATTCTGTTAAGCTAAAGAATAAAACTATTAGAAGCGGAATAACTATAAATAAACAACTCCAAAAAATATATGGATAAGCTAATATAGATTTATCTTTTTTACTCATTATCATTCACCTTTCTCATAATATGAATGTCTTCTGGATATATGTCTAATCCTATGTGTTTTCCTTCAGCATAAAATTTTGTGTTATGAGCTATCCATTCATTATTGTTTTCTTCAATTACAATTTCATAATGAACACCTTTAAATATTATAGATTTAACTACACCAGTAAGCATACCTTTATCTGCGTCTACAATTTTAATGTCTTCAGGACGTATAACAACATCAATATTTTCATTAGTATTAAAGCCTTTATCAACACAATCGAATACTTTATTACAGAAATTCACTTTGTAATCTGAAAGCATAACACCATCTAAGATATTACTTTCACCTATGAAATCAGCTACAAAAGCGTTAGCAGGTTCATTATAGATATCTTCTGGAGTACCCATTTGCTGAATTACACCTTTATTCATTACAACGATTGTATCTGACATTGTTAATGCTTCTTCTTGATCATGTGTAACAAAAATAAAGGTTATTCCAAGTCTTTGTTGAATATTCTTTAGTTCTAATTGCATCTCTTTTCTTAATTTTAAATCAAGTGCAGCAAGAGGCTCATCAAGAAGTAGAACTTTTGGTTCATTTACAAGCGCTCTTGCTATGGCAACACGCTGCTGTTGTCCGCCACTTAAAGATTCTATATTTCTCTTTTCAAAACCAGATAAAGAGACCATCTTAAGCATTTCTTTTACTTTTTGATCAATAATTTCTTTGGATAATTTTTTTATTTTTAAGCCAAAAGCAATATTTTCATAAACATTCATATGTGGAAAAAGAGCATACTTTTGGAACACAGTATTTAATTGTCTTTCATTTGGTGGTAGTAAAGAAATATCATTTCCGTTAAATAAAACTTTCCCTGAATCAGCAGTTTCAAAACCTGCAATTATTTTAAGGGTCGTAGTTTTACCACATCCAGATGGACCAAGTAAAGTTAAAAATTCATTGCTTTTAATATTTAAACATAAGTTGTCTAATACTGTATTCTCCCCATAAGTCTTACTAATATTCTTCAATTCAATAATATTGTTATCCATATATAAACACCTCTTTCGTTGTATATCTAAAATGATGGTGGAGTACTAATCCATATTACCTTAGCTGTAGTTTTCCCTGAATTAGAAATATAATGATTTCTATTAGGTTTGAAGTAGAAACTTTCACCTTTTTTTACTTTATATTTTTTATCTCCTATATGGAGAAAAATACTTCCGGCAAGAACAAATCCGAATTCTTCACCTTCATGAGGTTCCTCTTCTTTATATTTACCATCAGTCTTTAAAGTTATCATGATAGGTTCCATATTGTTTTTTTGTGCATTTGGAACAAGCCACATAAGTTCATAACCAAGATCATCATCTGAAGTTTCAAACATATCTTCATGACTGAATGTAACTCTTTCATCTTCACTATCATTAAAGAATTCTTTTAGGTTTGTTCCGAGTATTTCAAGAATATCTACCAATGTTGCTATAGAAGGGGAAGTAAGATCGTTTTCTACTTGAGAAATAAAACCTTTTGATAATTCGCATCTATTTGCAAGTTCTTCTTGAGTAAGTTGTTTTTCAATTCGTAGTCTTCGAATTTTATCACCTATTTCCATGTATTACACCTACAATCTTTATTAAAATAACCTAATACTAAACTAAAGGTTTAAAATTACTAAACAAACAAAAATATTATATAAACATTTTGATAGAAAATCAATATTTTTTGATAAAAAAATGAAAAAATTATCTTTTTAAATAGTGCCTCTTACTTTAGAATATTGAAAACTTATAGAGAATTAAGTTTAGTATTTTAATCAAAAAAGTTTACTAATACTAAGACGTGAATAATTAATAAAAATATTCGATAAATATAAAAAAATAGCAGTGCAAAAGTAAAGGCTATTGATAATATAGCCCAAATATGAGATATTTAATGTAAATAAGTAAAATTAACAGGTGATATAAATGATAAATGGAAAAGGTAACTATAGAAGAAATGGTAAAAAAGTATATATAAAACAACCGCAATATAAAGATTTAGCTTTTGTCCAAAGATTATGGTCTGATGAAGAGACCATGAGAGATATAGGTGGAACTTTTGCTTTTACTGAAGAAAAGTGGGAAATGTTTTATAAGAAAATGGTTTTTCCTACTGATGGTAAGAATTTTTATTGCTTAGTTTATACTATTAGGGATAAGGCTATTGGTGAAGTTAGTTTCCATGGATATGATTCAGTTACTAAAATTGCAAGATTTAATGTTAAGATACATTATAGGTATAGAAACAAAGGATACGCAGAAGAAGCTTTAAAATTAATGCTTGAATATTACTTCTTAGAATATGGTGGCGAGATGATGATGGATAGTATACCTACAGATGCTGGTGTTAGTGTTGCCAGAAAATTAGGATTTACTGAAGTAGGCACATATAAGGAAGGAGTTAAAGTTAAACTTGCAAAGGAAGATTTTTTAAACAATATAGAAGAAAAAGAACATGAGATAGGGATTTTAATGTATGATGGTATGAATATGTCAGATTATGCTGTATTTCATGACACATTAAATGTAGTCAATAATGTTTTAAATAAGGAAGTCTTTAAAGTAAAAGGGGTAGCATTTAAGGATAAAATATTATTAAGTAACGGCTTTACAATAAATACAGAGGTAGTAGATGAGATGTACAAGCCTCAAGTAATTGTGATTCCTTCAAGTGTTAATATAGAGGACAACGTGAAAGATAAAGAAATAATTAGATTTATTATGAAGAATTTTAACGATTTAGATTATTTATGTTCTCAAGAAAATGGAATAAAGTTTTTAATTAGATGCAGAGCTTTAGAGGGAATATTTTTACCTGAAATAGATGATAAAAATGAATTGGATGAATATAAAGATAGGATTTCAAATAGAAATTTTGTTGATAATGGGAAAATTCTATTAAGCGCTAATAACATCGGAGAATTACAAATGATATTGTCATTGGTTTGTAAATTGGTGGGTGAAAAAGTATCTTTAAAATTAAGAGATATACTTGGGATTAAGTAGTTAATTATAAAAAGGGGGAATAATATGAAGTGGAATAAAAAAAATATTATTATATTTTCAATATTTCTATGTCTTTTAGTATGTACAGCAATATGTATGTTCATGTATATAAGAGCAGGTGCAAAAGAAAAGAAAATAGCACGAAGCTTCTTAGATAAATTGTATAATGAGAGTATGATTGATATATATCCCAAAGATGATTTAGGTAATGTCACCAAGCAAAGTGATCCTTTGACTCATAAAACATATTATAGTATCACTATAGGAAGTTATGGGATAAGCGTAGATAAAGATTTAAATGTAATAGGATTTTCTAATAGTAATGCAAGTGCTTTAAATAATAGGATTAATGAAGATGAAGCTGTTTCTTTAGCTAAAGGTTATATTGAAAAGATATATGATGGAGAATGTGAGTTCTATAGTGTTAATCATCAAGATAAAGCTAAAGAAGCTCCGTATTATACAATAATATTTTCAAAGCTTGCTAATGGATATCAATTATATGGGTATGATTTATCATTAAATATTAATAAACAAACAGGAATGCTTGATGGATATGCTAATCCAAACGTTAATAAAGATATAGGAGACATAACAATTAATGTAGATAAAGATGAGGCTTTTCAAAAAGTTTTTGAAGAATTTAATACAAGTTATAAAGATTGTACTAAGAACAAAATTGATACAGCTTTTTATTGTAATAGTGATGATAAGCAAATGGAATTATGTTATATCATAGAAGTAAGTGGAAAAGATGAAGAAAAAAATGATATTAAGATGAGATATTTTGTTTCTACAGAAAATGGTGAAATTAAAAATAATGAAAAAATTACAGTAAGTAATACCATTGCATAAAAAAGATGCCAAAATTAATTTGGCATCTTTTTTATTTCCATTCATCTAAATATAGTTCTGGCATTGAATTTGCTTTGAAAATAGGATCTTTAATACCAGCTTGTTTTTGCTTTGTATAATCAATTAAAGCATTAATAGCAATTTTACTAAGGCAAGTAATAGCTACTAAGTTTAGAATTGCCATTATTCCCATGAAAATGTCAGCTAATGTCCATACAATATTTAAATTGGCTATTGAACCTATAAATATCATGGTAATTACCAGGATTCTATATATTGATAAATAGAATCTTTTTGTTGTTAAAAACTCTATGTTAGATTCTCCATAGTAGTAGTTACCTATGATTGAGCTAAAAGCAAATAGTAAGACACAAATTGCAATGAAATAACTTCCCCAAGATCCAACTTGTGAACTTAATGCATTTTGAGTAAGTTGAATTCCGGTTAGTTCGGTATTAGTTAAATCAATAGGTGATAATAAAATTATAAAAGCAGTACAACTACAAATAATGATAGTATCTGTAAAAACTCCAAGAGTTTGAATTAAGCCTTGTTTTACTGGGTGTGAAACATCTGCAGTTGCAGCTGCATTAGGTGCGCTTCCCATTCCAGCTTCATTTGAAAATAAACCTCTTTTTATACCAATAAGAAGAGTACCTCCAATTGTACCTCCTACAGCTTGCCTAAATCCAAAAGCGCTTTCAAATATTGAAATAAATATTGATGGTATTTTTGAATAGTTAGTTACAACAACAAAAATTGCAACTGCTATGTATGCTAAAGCCATAATTGGTACGATAACTTCTGAAACTTTAGCGACTCTATGTACTCCGCCAAAAATAATTATTGAAGAAATTACAGCTAGTAAAATTCCAATAATAGTTTGATTTGATCCAAAGGCTTCATTAAGTGCTAAAGCAATTGTATTGGATTGAACAGAATTAAAGATTAATCCGAAACAAATTGTTATAAGTATTGAAAATGCAATACCCATCCATTTATTGTTTAATCCTTTTTTCATGTAGTATGCAGGACCACCTCTATATGTTCCTGTTTTTTCATCTTTAACTTTAAAAATTTGAGCAAGAGTAGATTCAATAAAACTTGATGAAGAGCCAATAAGTGCTATAAGCCACATCCAAAATATTGCACCAGCGCCACCTATGCTTAAAGCAATGGCAATTCCTGCTAAGTTACCAGTTCCAACTCTAGAAGCTGTGCTAATGCAGAATGCTTGGAAAGATGAAACAGAACCTTCTTTTTTATCTTTGCTGACACCATCTCCAATCAATCTAAACATCTCTTTAAAATATCTGAATTGAACAAATTTCGTTTTTATAGAAAAATATAAGCCTAGTACAAGTAATAATGCTATTAAGATATATGTCCATAATAAATCATTAAAATTTGATAGCAGATTTGTAATTAAATCCATAATAACAGTCCCCCTTAAGTAATCTTTAGTTATGCTTGTTTATATAATTTTACAATATAATTATATAAAATGCAAGAAATCGTGATGTATATTTCATACTTTGTGGGCAATAGAGTCTAAAAGTGATTAAAAATAAGAAAAATGTAATTTTATAAATGAATTTATGAATAATTAATATTGGTTAAAATTCATTTATAAAAAATGCCTAATCCCAAAATATAAAAAAATACTAAATATATTGTTTCCAATATATTTAGTATTATTTTTTTATAGTTTATATTTTTATACTTTTTTGTTTTTATCTTTATCTTTGTCTTTATCTTCATCTTTATCGTTATCAGGTTTTGATGTACTACCACCAGTATCTGGATTTTCAGGATTGTTTTTATCATCGTTATCTTGGTTTGATGTATCAGTTGAATCAGAACCATCTGGATTTTCCTCTTCAGCTTCAGGTGTAGACTCCGATGGAGTTGCAACCATATCATCTTGCTCTGTTGGTACTATATATTTATAATCAGCACATTTACTATTTGCATTTGCTTTCTGAACAGCAACTCTATCAACTTTTAGTCCTTCTGGAGTATTGGCATTAGCAAGTTTTCCATTAGAACTGTTTATTGAAACTTTAACATGGTTTTCACAGTAAGAAGTAGGTTCAGTACCTTCAATAAACATTTCTGTGTAAACTCTACTTCCAGAGTCAGGACGTACATCGCTTCTACATAAATCAGTAGCTAATTTACCACTATCTTTACAAACTTCAGCTTCAACTATTCCAGAAGGTTTATCGATATCTGTAACCGCCATATTTTCATGAGCTTTTGCCATAATCTTTCCCCATAATCCAGCAGCTGAATTTGAACTTGTATGCAGTTCTTTTGGAGTGTCATAACCAATCCAAATGGAACCAGAAAGATATGGAGTTATTCCTGTAAACCATAGGTTTCTCCTTCCAGTTGTAGTACCAGTCTTACCAGCAACTGGCATTGAACCCCATTTGGCATTTGGTCCAGTATATTCACAAGAACCTTTTAAAATATCATAGGTAATATAGGCTGCTTCAGGTGATAAAATTTGCTTTGTTTCAACTTCAGCATCCAAAATTGAATTACCGGAAGCATCTATAACTTGAGAATAAAGTTTTGGAGTTGTATAAAGACCATTGTTTCCAAAAATTCCGAAGGCTGATGATGTTATAAATGTATTACCACCATCGCTACCATTTGCATTATCAAATTCACCTAAGGCAACAGCAGACATTGAAGTTTTGGAAACATCATTATATTTTAAACCAACTTTTTCACCATAAGAGACACCTGTTTTTAAACCTAATTGATTCTCAACTAAAACGGAAGCTACGTTTTTCGATTGTCTTAATCCATCTCTTAGTGCAATGTTTCCAGAGAATTGTCTATCATCGTTACTTAAATATTCTCCTGTTTCAGAACTTTTAGTATAGCCATATTGTTTAGCAATACTATCAGGAATTGGAGAGTCATCAATGGTAGAAGCAGCAGTTAATATTTTTTCATTAATTGCTGGTCCGTATACAGTTAATGGCTTAGTAGTAGATCCGATAGGTTTTAATACATCATAAGCTCTATTAGCTGTAAGTGCATCATGTTGTCCTCTTCCTCCAATCATAGCAAGTACTTTACCTGTTTTATAGTCTACAATGGTAGCAGAAGCTTGAAATTCAGGAGTATTTGTACCGGCAATAGTGGTTTCTTGGTATCCTACATTTGTTGAACTATATTTATCTAAAACATCTTGAGTATAATCTTGTAGTTCTCTGTTCATATTAGTATGAATTTTTAATCCGCCATTAGCTAATAGTTTTGATACTTCTTCATCTGTATATTTATATTTCTTTTTTAGATCTTCTTTAACTTGAGAAATGGCAGGATTAATGTACCATTCGTATTGTAGAGAATAATCTTCTTTTGCAGATTTAAATTGAAGTCCGCCATTATCAATGTCTGAAATTGCTTTATTATATTCTTCATCACTAATCTTATTTAGTTCTTTCATTTTACTTAAAACAGTCTTAGTTCTATTTATATAAGATGAGGGATCATTTTTGTTCTTTTCGTTATATGCACTATAATAAGTTGGTGCTTGAGTAATACCAGCGATATAAGCACATTCAATTAAGCTTAAATCTTGTACTGACTTACCAAAATATAATTTTGAAGCTGCTTCAACACCGTATGCAGTACCACCTAAAGGAATTGTATTTAAGTATTGATTTAATATTTCGTCCTTAGATAACTGTTTCTCAAGTTGTAGAGCATAATATATTTCTTTTATTTTTCTTTCAATATTAGAATTTTCATTTGTTAAGATTGTATTCTTTAATAATTGTTGAGTTATAGTTGAACCACCATGAAAATTAGTTTGACCAACAAATATCTTTTGAATATCAGTTACTAATGAACCAGCAATTCTTCGTATATCTATTCCTGAATGAGTCATAAAACGCTCATCTTCAATAGATATATAGGCATTTTTTAAGTTATCAGGTATTTTATCATACCCAACAACAGTTCTATTAATTTCTGAATGGAGTGTATCCATAAATTCGCCTTTATCATCATAAAGTGAAGTTGGTTGACTTAAATTAGTAACTTCATTTATATCTAAATCAGGTGTGCTTTTTATTACAGCAAATATATAACCACCAGCAATGACAACTGCAATTAAACATAAAAATAATAGAGTTAAAAAAGTACGTTTTAGTATAGTGCCAAATCTATTTCTTTTTTTCTTATTTTTATGTTTACTTTTTTTGGGAGTTTTCTTATTTTTTGCTGGAGCTTTATTAGCTTTAGCTTTTTTATTTGAATTTTTGTCTATAGCCATTAAGTTCCTCCTATTTTTATATATTTAATTATATCATGTTAGATTATAGCATAATTATAATATGATTAAATCAATAACTCAATACAAAGGTGGTATATGAAATACTATGTAAAACGGCGAAAATTTAAAGTAAAACCCTACTTATTGGTTATTTTTACCATTTTAGTTATTTTTAATATTTTTTTATATGTTTTTGATAAAAGAGTGTTTCCAGCAGTCTTACTTAAGTCAGAAAATATTGTACAAGCAAAAACAGTTGAACTTATAAGCCAAACAAGTGTTAATTTATTTAAAGAAGAATTCAATTATGATGAGATGGTGAATATTGAAAAAGATAGTCAAGGAAATATAAGTCTTATTAGAGCAAATACTGTAAAGTTAAATTATCTTTCGTCTGAATTGGCAATAGAGTGTAATAAACAGATAACGGAAATGGGGAATATAGGGGTCAGTGTTCCTATAGGATGGATGAGTGGTAATAGTGCAATTTACAATTTAGGTCCAAATATGAAGGTAAAGATAGAACCTGTTGGTAATATGAATGTAACCTATGATTCAAAGTTTGAGAGCGCTGGAATTAATCAAACTAGACATAAAATTTATTTGAAAGTAAATGCAAAGGTTAGAATTTTAGTCCCTTTAAATAGTGAAGAAATAGAGGTGAATTGTGAAATACCAGTATCAGAAACAATTATAGTTGGTAAAATACCAGATACAGCTATTGATTTTGGAAGTAAGAATAACTAGTAAAGTAAGGTACATATACGAAAAATACCTACATCTTCATTGAAGATGTAGGTGAAAATACAAGTATTTATTTATCTTCCCAGTTAAAAACATAAGGTACATTTCTATAATAGTTATTATAATCTAATCCATAACCAACAACAAAAACATCATCTATTGGGAAACAACAATAGTCAGGTGTTACATTGGCCTTTCTTCTTGAAGGTTTATCCAATAATACACAACTTTTTACAGATGCTGCACCAAGTTTTTTTACATGGTTGATAATGAATTCCATAGTGTATCCAGTATCAACTATATCATCAACAATTAAAACATCAAAGCCTTCTATATTATCAGGGATATCATTAACTATTTTAACTTCTCCAGAACTTTCTTCACTATTACCATAGCTTGAAGTAGTCATAAATCCTACCATTACTTTTGAGTCAATAGCTCTTACAAGATCAGCTGTAAAAACAAAGCTTCCTCTTAATAAAGAAAGAACATATAATTTCTTTCCAGTATAATCTTTTGCTATTTCTTTTCCAAGCTCTTCAATTCTTTTAGCGATAGTTTCTTTAGATAAAAGAATATTACGCTTCTTATTTTCCATAATTTCCTCCGATCCAACATCATGTTGTATGTAATGTTTAGTTAATCAAAATATGATATATATAATATTACATATTTTTAATTTGTCTTGCAACTAATTCTAGTATATTACTGAAATATAATAATGTTTACAATATTTTTTATATAGTATAAAATTAATTGAAAGTTGCAATGATAGGTATATATGTGAGGTGAAACTATGATTAATGGTAATATAGATGGAATTAAGAAAAGTTTCTTAAATGAATTAGAAGAGATATACAATATAAAAAATCCAAAAGATGAAGCAGTAAGTAACGAAATAGTTTCAATAATGACTAGAGTTTCAGCAGCTATTGAAAGAGAAATAAGTGTTGCTATAGATAGAAAAGGAAAGGTTCATTCAGTAGCAATAGGAGATTCATCATCTGTTGAACTTCCATTATTAGATATAAGAGATGCTAGACTTTCAGGCATAAGAGTAGTGCATACACATCCAAATGGATTATGCAATTTATCTGCTTTAGATTTATCTGCATTATTAAAATTAAAATTAGATGCTATCATATCAATTGGTATTTATGAAGGGGAAATTACAGATTTTTCTTTAGGAATGCTAAATGTTTATAATGATGTATTAATATATGAAGAAAAAAGTAATTTATCATATGAAGAGCTTTTAGCAATAGATATAATAGATAATGCTAGACATATTGAAAGTTTAATTAGAGAAAATGATATAGTTGAAGATGATGAAGAAAAAGCTATAATTGTAGGTTCTGATACTAAGGAAAGTTTAGATGAACTTGAGGAACTTGCTAAAGCTTGTGATATTCCAGTATTACAAAAAGTATTCCAAAGTAGAAATAAGATAGATCCTGCGTTTTTTATAGGTAGAGGAAAAGTTCTTGAAATAGCTTCATTGAGACAAACTAGTAGAGCAAATGTAATAATATTTGATGATGAGCTATCAGGTTCACAGGTAAGAAATTTAGAAAATACACTTGGTGCTAAAGTAATAGATAGAACAACTTTAATTCTCGAAATCTTTGCAAGAAGAGCCAAGAGTAAAGAAGCAAAAATTCAAGTTGAACTTGCCCAATTAAAATATAGAAAGAGCAGACTTTTAGGTCTTGGTACAGTTTTATCTAGAACAGGTGGTGGAATTGGTACAAGAGGACCTGGAGAAAAAAAATTAGAAACAGATAGAAGGCATATTAATGAAACTATATATGATTTAAATAATGAATTAAAGAAAATCAAAAAAAATAGAGAAGTTCAAAGAGAAAAAAGAAACAAAGAGAGCATTCCGAAGGTTTCATTAGTAGGCTATACAAATGCTGGTAAGTCAACACTTAGGAATTCCCTTTGTGATATTGCTTCTTCCAAAGAAGTTAAATTGAAAGAAAAAGTTTTTGAAGCAGATATGTTATTTGCAACTTTAGACATAACAACAAGAGCTATTGTACTTCAAAATAAAGGATTAATAACATTAACAGATACAGTTGGTTTTGTAAGAAAACTTCCTCATGATCTTGTTGAAGCATTTAAATCTACATTAGAAGAAGTAATATATTCAGATTTACTTTGTCATGTGGTTGATGCTTCTAGTGATAATGCATTAGAACACATAAAGGCAGTAGAAGAGGTATTAGCTGAGCTTGGAGCTAGAGATAAAGAAACTATATTAGTATTAAATAAAGTAGATATGGTAGATGAACAAGAAATACAAAACCTTAAAAATAATATTAAATATTATGATGAGATAATAGAAGTATCAGCTAAGGAAGGTATTAATCTTGATGAACTGTTGGCTTTAATAGAAAATAAACTTCCTTATAAAATGAAAAAAGCTCAATACATTATTCCTTATAATAAAGGGGAAATTGTATCATTCTTGCACAGAAATGGCAGAGTATTAGCAGAAGAATACAAAGATGAAGGTACCTTTATGGAAGTAGAAATGGATGAAGAAACTTATAATAAAAGTAAAGAATTTATTATTAAGGATTTATAAAAAAACTCCGCTTGATTAATTCAAGCGGAATTTTTATTACCATAGCTATAAAGTGTTTCTCAAATATTAATGATTATTATATGATATAATTATATAATGAATAAGAGCGGGAGGATAATGTATGTCAAAGTCTGTTGTTGAGCTTCAAAATGCATTTCAATCTATAGTGAATTCTTTACAAAAAAATAGAAGGGTATTGGCTATTTTTACTTTTGGAAGTATTGTTTCAGGGGATATATGGGAAGAGTCTGATATAGATTTATTTATAATTTATGAAAATGGTTTTCCTATTGTTAGGGATGTATATTCAGAATCTTTAGGAATAGCTGTTCATTCAAGGTTACTTGATAGAGATGCATTTTTGAAATTAAATGAAAATATTGATACTAAAATAAGAAATTTACTAATTTCATCTAAATTGGTTTTTTGTAGAGATAATGAAATTAGCAATATATATAATAAAGCAAGATATTCCATAGGTATAAATAGTTCTAAAACAAACTTGGTATATTTGGGAAGATTATTAAAAGATTTAGGAATAAGCAAAAAGTATTTACAAAGAAATGTACTTAGTACATCTTATGAAGTTTTAATAAGAGCGTTAGATAGTTTTTCAAAATTACTTATAAATCTAAGTGGTTATACTGTATCCAAAGATTCATTAACAATGGCCACTAATATAAATAGTGAATTTAAGGATGTAATTCGTAACTTATTTACTAAATCCCTTTCTAAGGAAAGTATAGAAGAAACTATTAATTATATAAATAAATATATAGATATGAATATAATTATAGCATCTGATATACTAATAAATTATCTAAGAGAGCAAGGTGATTTTGTAAGTGCTTTTGAAATTTTAAATGATAATGAATTCAAAAAGTTTAACATTAAGATTGAACAGATCTTAAAAGAATTATATAGACGAAAGATAATAGTAAAGAAAAAAAGAGCATTTAAAGATGAAGACGGAAATAAGATATTGGATGAAAATGTTTATTCTATATTAAGATAACATAAAAATTGGAGGAAAAATGAATAAGTGTTTTTATGTTAAATTTAAAAGTGACATACCTAAATATATTCAAATTGCTAATAATATAAAATTATTAATTGAGAAAAAGATAATTGATGATGAGGAAAAGCTACCTACAATAAGGAATTATGCTGAATTTTTATGTGTAAATAAGATAACTATAATAAATGCATATAAAAAGCTTGTTAATGATGGTTATGCATATCAAAAAGTTGGTAGTGGTACATATGCTAAAAGAAAAGAGATTATATCTAGTTTTAGAAGAAAATATTCTAAGACTTTTAAAAAGCTTACAACTGAGAGTATGGAAGATATCATAGATTTTACTGGTGAAACCACTAAGGAAGTTATATTTCCTATTGACGATTTTAAAGAAGTTATTAATAGTGTTTTAGATAGAGATGGAGCTGAGGCATTAATATCTCAACATCAGTTTGGATATGAAGGATTGAGACAAACTATATGTAAAGTTTTCTGGAAAAATAAAGTAGCTGTTGAAGATATACTAATAGTGTCAGGTGCCCAGCAAGGGATTGATGTTGCCTCTAAAGCAATTTTGAATATTAATGATAATGTAATTGTTGAGAAACCAACTTATGGTGGAGCAATTTCAGTATTTAAGTGGAGAAAAGCTAATATTTTTGAAGTCCCAATGGAAGATGACGGAGTTAACATTGAGGTATTTGAAGAAGTCATTAAGAAAAATAATATTAAATGTTTTTATACCATGAGTTATTTCCAAAATCCAACAGGGGCTAGTTATTCGTATGAAAAGAAAATAAAGCTTTTAGAATTTGCAGAAAAATATGATTTTTATATTATAGAAGATGATTATTTATCGGAATTAATTTATGATAGGGATGTAAATTATAAATCTTTTAGAGCATTAGATAAAAATGATAGAGTAATTTATATAAAAAGTTTTTCTAAAATATTTTTGCCTGGTATACGAATTGGTTATATAATTTCACCTAAATGTTTTAAAGAGAGTATGCAAAATTCAAAAATAAATACAGATATAACAACATCAAGCTTAATGCAGAGAGCTTTAGAAATGTACATTTCTGATGGGAAGTGGAGAAAAAATATAGCCTTTCAAAAAGAAGAATATAGAAAAAGGTATAATAACATGATGGAAAGTATTGACAAGGAATTGAATAATCTTATTGAATATCATAAGCCAGGTGGTGGATTGAATTTTTATTTAAAGTTAAGATCTAATGACATTTCATCAGAAGAGTTGTTTTTTAAATTAGCTGATAGAGGAGTGTATATAACACCTGGAGTTTTATTTTTTAGAAATATGGAAGATGGTGTAAATACCTTTAGAATTGGCTTTTCTCAAACTAATTCAGACAAGATAATTAAAGGAATTAAAATAATTAGGGAGGAATTAGACAAATGTCATATGTAACAGTTAGAAATTATGGTGAAGATTCTTTTGAAGAAAAGAAGTCTGAATTTATAGGATATGCAAAAAGAGTAGAAAATGATGAGGAAGCTAGAGAATTTATAAATGAAATTAAATCAAGACATAAACAAGCGAGACATAATTGTTGGGCTTATGTAATTGGTGAAAACATGGGAATTCAAAGATATTCTGATGATGGAGAACCACAAGGTACAGCAGGTATTCCTATTCTTGATGTAATGAAGAAAAGTAATATCACAGATTGTGTAGTTGTTGTTACAAGATATTTTGGTGGAATACTACTTGGAACTGGTGGGCTAACAAGAGCTTATACAAAAGGTGCCTCTATAGCATTAAAAGCTGCCGGAGTTGTTGAGAAAGTAGAAGGTTTAAAGTTATCTCTTACTATCGATTATGATTTGTTAGGTAAAATCCAATATATATGTACAAAGAATTTATGGCATATTGAAGATACTGTTTATGAAGATAAGGTTAGGATTTTTATATTAGCAGAAGTAGCAGTGGCTGAAAATATTGAAAAAGAAACTATTGAATGTACTAATGGTAAGGTGATTATTGAGAAGAGTGATGAAGGGATTTACTTTAAGGAAGAAAATAGGCTGTATAAGGAAATGTAAAGATGTCTTTTATTTCCTTATTATATGTGATATAATTTTAAGAGTTTTAAGAAATGAAGAATAGGAGGAATACACATGTCAGGACACTCAAAATGGCATAACATTCAAGCCAAAAAAGGTAAAGCAGATGCTAAAAGAGGAAAAATCTTTACTAGAATAGGTAAAGAATTAGCTATAGCAATAAAAGAAGGTGGAGCTAAGCCAGAAAACAATGCAAAACTTAGAGATGTAATTGCAAAAGCTAAAGCAGCCAATATGCCTAATGATAATATTACTAGAGCATTAAAAAAAGCTGAAGGAGAAATGAATTCAGTAAATTATGAAACAATTGTATATGAAGGTTATGGCCCAAGTGGAGTAGCTGTAATTGTTGAAACTCTTACTGATAATAGAAATAGATCTGTTGCCAATGTAAGAAATGCATTCACTAAAGGTGGCGGAAACATGGGTAACTCAGGATGCGTTAGCTTCATGTTCCAAGAAAAAGGTGAAATAGTTATAGAAAAAGCAGATAGAGACGAAGATGAAATGATGATGATGGCTCTAGATGCTGGTGCTGAAGACTTCCAAGCAGAAGATGAAGTATTTGTTGTAACTACAACTCCAGAAGATTTCTCAGCAGTTAGAGAAGCTTTAGAAGCAGAAGGAGTTGAATTCTTAGAAGCAGCAGTTAAGATGATTCCAGATACATATACTGCAATTAATGAAGATGATGCTAAGAAGTTCCAAAAGATGTTAGACTTACTTGATGAAGATGATGACGTTCAAAATGTTTACCACAATGCTGAATTCCCTGAAGGATGGGAAGAATAGGGCGTTCAGAGGTATTCTGAACTAGAAAAAATCATTTGATAATGGTATACAAATTTATTTGAAGACACTTTCAATATTGATATACATAGTGTGTATTGATATTGGAGGTGTCTTTTTTGATTTTGGAAGATTTATTAAAGGAATATAGGTATGACATGCAGGTTAGAAACTATAGTGAAAGAACTATTAAGACTTGTTATAATTCATCTCTTAAATTTTTTACTTACTGCAAAAGGGAGTTTGGAATTGAAGAGATAGAAGACATGATGCCTATATATTTAAAACAGTACATAAGCTATCTGCAATCCATTGGAAGATCAGAAGTATATATAAACTCAATTATAAAGTATTTAAGAGGTTTCTTTAAATACAGTGTTAAAGAAGAGTACATATCA